>CAYGXH010000284.1:0-4581 GCA_964353675.1 uncultured Chlorobiaceae bacterium | reverse complement strand
AGATTTATCTCCTCTTCCGATTGAGGCAAATATCTTCCGTGTATGGCAATAAAGCCACAAGTCATCATTGATTTTACTGCTACTTAAAATTTGATTCGCCAAGTTAATTGCGTCGTCATATTGTCCCACATCAAGCTTCGATTGAAGTCTTAGACTTGCAGCAATCAATTTCATTTTTGTGGGAAGAGACGATGTTTCTACTGATAAGAGGAAAGTCTCCCATGGTAATGGTAATGCATCCTGATACTCTCCACCTGCACCAACATAAAGAGCAAGTTGATGAAATGCATCTACCACATTTTCTTTGTTCTCTTCAATATCACGCTTCAATTGCCTTAACCATTCCTGCATTTGCTCCCGACTTAAATCAGCGGCTAGGATCTCTCTTTCAGGAGGAATAAAAATTGCCTTAGATGGTGTATTAATTGCAATACCAAGCTGATATGTTGAATCCACAGGTCCACAAAACATATTACTTGGCCCACCTCCCCAATATGTATATCTTGCTTTCACTGTTTCACCCGTCTCATTATTTATTAGTCGACAACTGTAGATGTTATCGCTAAACACATTATTCCATCCTCCTCTTGGTTCGTATCTATATGCCCAAGAACAACCATCCGGACAGGGTTGCTCCGACTGAATTGTTCTGGTGCTTACGCCTTTTTGTTCAGGGCAGCTACAATATCTTATACTTGCGGTGTAACCTAGAAATGCGGTAGCAGAATTACGCACCCAAATCTCTCCTACTCCACTTTCAGTAACTGTGTTGTATCCGCGTTTTGTCTCATCTATACTGAGAGAGACTCTTGAATTTGTTCCGCTTATTTTAATGCCGCTGCCAATATTATTTTGTATACGTGTACTATCCATGTAGACTTTACCGCCATTGCAAATGTAAATATTACATGATCCCATGGATTGTAATTCGTTGTTTTCGAAGCGAGAGTAACCAATTAACACCTTTGTATTGTTGACATTTAGTGTTCGGTTATCGTTATCCTTAAAGCTACATTTATAAATCCTCAATGCAGTATTTGCTGTGCCTGAACCGGTTACGAATACACCAAGATACCACGTATTTGAAATTGTATCGTTTGCCATATAGCAATTTGCAGCGGTATTCGAAAAGGTTACTGCGGTATATGCATATTTAACGTTACAATAAGTGAGCGTATCCGGCCCACCCCCGGAGCAGAGAATGCCTTCCCAGTCGTCTGATTGGGGTGTAGGATTACTTGATGTAAATAAAATGCGTTGTGATAAAGTACCTTTCGCGATTAGTTTCCCGTATACTGTCAACGAATATCCGGGATCGATATAAATATTTGCTCCTGGTAGGACGGTGAGTGTTGCATTAGTTAAAACCTCTACGTTATTTGTTATAACTTTATTTCCAGTCCAACCGGTATGAATCTCAACCTTATATAACCGACCCTCTCCGGGAGCGAATGAATAATCTGTAAATATTGTACCGTTTTTAACAATCCATATCTTCCCTGAATTGACATCAGTTAATTCTAAATTAGTTCCTGATGGATAGTTAAAAGCTATTGAAATATTTCGATTTTCCGTTGGTGAGGTCCTACGATTAATAACCATCAGATAATCGGTGTTCGTACTCACTTGTTTGAAGAATCCAAGCTCAACATACGTTTCATTAGCAGGATCTGACGTTGTGACTGAAGTAACGTATGTTCCACTTAATGAAGGTTGTTGATGTATGCTATATCCACTTTGCCAAGTTAATCCCATCAGGATTGTACCGAATGAACCTGCTAATTTTTGATTTAAGGATTTTATTCCATCCCATTTATTTTCATGATAAAGACTATATGGCGAACTTGAATTGATCGGATCAAGTGTTGCTGGATCGATTAAGCCAATAATATTTTCAGATGGCTTTGTCCAATAATGAAAATAAAATATACCCTTAGCTCCATAAGCAAGTGCTAGATGAATTTGTGAATACACCTCGCTTAAATATGGTTCACGTATTCCTTGTCCACACTCACCTGGCCAATTTGTAATGTTTGGATAATACCACCATTTTGTCGAAGCTGAAAATATAGAATTGTTCTGCGCTGATTTAAATTTACCAATTGCGTTTTGAAACTCAGATTGTGCCACCGATAAATAATTTGGATCTCCTGGTAATGGGTCACAATAAAATAGCCGATAAATATCAGTTGAAAGCTCATATGGATTCATCTCTTGCGTCGAGCGAACATATGGATCATTCGTCCCGGTTTGATACCAGTACTCTGGGATGGCGGTGTGGCCTAATCCTTTTCCATTACTCCAATCTACTCCATTCTCAGTTGCGGCGGTTTTCAATTTATTATTAACATAATCAAATGCACGAAATTGATTAAAATAAGGTTCATCTTTTAAATAAAATCTTTGCAATGCTGACTTGGCATTAAATTTTTTTGCAGCGGTCTTTATATTATTGTCTAGCTGACCTTGGAACAGTGGAACAGGATCGTAGGAGTTTTGACCATCCACCCGTATATTATCAAGATAGACAGGTATCTGACCGTACCATTTTACACGCAAATCAAATTGATAGGGGTAACAATTTGACGTTGCGGTGCCATCAAGAGGCATCGATTCTTCAATTTCTTCCGATACACTCATTATTTGTGATTGTGACTGACTCGTATTACAACCAGAATAGAAATCAATCGAAAATCTTTGGTAAACATCATCATAGTTAAAGCTTGTTTTCGTTAATGTTTGAAAATACCTTAATTGATTCGTCGCATCATACACTTCGATATCCACAACTGGAGTACTTGGCGGAAATGATGATGAATTTGATATCTTTAATCTAAACCAGGCCTTGTAATTTCTCCCGCCCCTCCATTGGTAAACGGGCTGATACTTTACATCCTTCACCATATAGTCATTAGGAACAGTAGCTTGCAAAGCCTTATGGTCATAATCAAAAGTCGGATTCGGTTGTTCTGCATAAGGATCATCAGTAGGTGAGTACGATCCTTGCCTTACACCGAAATAGTTATCGGTTGCATCGAAATAAAATCTTTCAACATTTGCGTAACTACCTACAATATCAGGTAGAACAATTTTTATATTGTGAGCGGCCGCGCTATCGAGCATTTGATCTATTTCAGCATCTGTTAAAGTGCGATTTTGTTTGGTGAATGGTAGTCCCCAATTGAAATAAGCACCTTCATATTGGGGAAAAGTTTTAGCAAGCTGCTGTGTGAGTGACAATGGTGTTTCAGTTGGATCCGGGCTGATGATTTTATAACAGCTCACCGGAAATTGCTGTGCTATCGACATTTGCCAGCAAACAAGTAAAAGAAAGATAATTATGTGTTTCATAATAAAATTCCCTCCATTATTATGATTATTATTTAATAAAAATTAACTTTTTTGTATCTTCATAATTTTTTGTCTTCAACTGATAGTAATACACACCAGAAGAAACTTTTTTTCCAGAAACATCTCGCCCATCCCATCGTTGTTCATATTTACCTGGTTCTTGAATATGATTCACAAGCGATGCAACTTCTTTACCAATTGAATCAAAAATCTTAATGCTAACGTACTGTTTACTAGGCACTGAGTACTCAATGACGGTTTGTGGATTGAATGGATTCGGATAGTTTTGTTGAAGTCGATAATTCCTAGGAAGTACCGTATCTTGATCCTTAACCGTAACTATGAGTGATGTATCACCTGAGTAAATCCCAAAAAATCCATGCGAATCAGAATAAGGAGCAGGGGAACCTGTGATAATATCATCAACGCCATCACCATTCACATCACCTGCATTTTCGGGACGACTTGTTAGTTTTTCCCCACAACAATCTGAAAACACTCTATACGCAACATAGTGACCGGGCGAGTTTTTCTTACCTAACATCACGAATACACCAGGAACACCAAAAGCCCCTTGCGATGTCGCGAGAAGAATATCCTTTATCCCATCGTCATTGTAATCACCTCCGCCGCTTACCCATGGATATGAACCGAATTGTATTGTATCGTTGTTTGGCGGTGGAACGTAATATGTTGGCAATGTATCAATAGTGGAACCGCCTTTGAAGATAAATATTCTATTAACAAGAATATCATCTACTCCATCATAATCTGCATCAAATGAGGTAACATGCGTTTGAAAACTGCCAGGAGTATTTCTGGAATCGATGTAGTAGTCCCGTTTGAGTTGAAAAGATTGATCACCAAGAAAAACTGAAACGTAATAGAATTGTTTGCTACCAATAGAGCTCAATTGGTTATATCCAAGAGCAATAATATCTTTCTCCCCATCGCCATTAATGTCACCTATTGCTAAATCCCATCCTAAACCAGCCCTGATTGTATCGCCCAAAAGAATAATTCTTGGTATTGTATCCAAACTTTGCCCCCCAGCATAAACATAAATTTTCCCTCTTAAATAGTTAATTGTATCTAAATAATTTGAGAATTCAGCAGAGACTATTAAATCTTCAAAGTTATCTCCATTAACATCTCCTATGTTTATCCTAAAACCGAAGTGCTCATCGCTATTCAGGTTATGCAAAATTATGTTAGGTATCGTATCAATTA
>CAYGXH010000283.1:0-4583 GCA_964353675.1 uncultured Chlorobiaceae bacterium | reverse complement strand
AATCTTATGTTCTCCTCAACAGTAAGATCCTCGTATAGCGAAAATTTCTGAGACATGTATCCAATCGACTGCTTAACAGCCTCCGTTTCTGTTTCTATATTGAAGCCCCCCACAATAGCTGTCCCATCAGTCGGGGCAAGGAGTCCGCAGAGCATCCTTATTGTTGTCGATTTTCCGGCACCGTTGGCGCCAAGGAATCCGAAAATCTTACCCTTCTCAACATGAAAGCTGATATGATCCACAGCGGTGAACTTCCCGAACTTACGCGTCAGATTCTGCACATCGATGGCGGTATTCATCCCGTTACACAACTCCCCCGCTACCAGATTTTCCAGAGAGCAGACTGATAAAAACATTTTCCAGAGATGCCTGTACCGTTCTCCAATCATTTATTTCAATCTTATTTTCTTCAAGGTACCTGCGGAGAGGCGGTAAATCTTTTTGTACATCATTAACGACGACATGCAGTCTGTCGCCGAATATCTGCACGTCGGCAACTGCGGGGTGATTTTTCAGCATCGCTGCAGTTTTTCGCACCTCGGGACAAATTATTTCAACGACATTACCCTTGAGGCGATTTTTTAGATTCTGAGGCGTGTCGACGACCATTACAGTTCCTTTATCCATCAGCGCCACACGACTGCAGCGCTCCGCTTCATCGAGATACGGTGTGCTCATGACGATCGTAATATCTTCCTTGAGGATGTTCGATAAAATCTTCCAAAAATCTCTTCTCGAGACGGGGTCTACTCCGGTGGTTGGTTCATCGAGGAATAAAACTTTCGGGCGATGGATGAGCGTACAGGCGAGCGCGAGTTTCTGTTTCATTCCTCCCGAGAGCTGTTCCGCCAACCGCTTGCGGAACTGTGTAAGTCGCGTGAATTCCAGCAATTCCTCGCGTTTCTCTTTGTAGTCTGCAACGTCATTGATCTGAGCAAAATATTGAATGTTCTCATCGACTGTCAGATCGCCATAGAGACTAAAGCGCTGGGAGAGATAGCCGATTTGCTTTACAATTTTCCTTAAATCTTTAATAAGATTAAGACCGAGTATCTTAACGGTACCGGCTGTTGGAGCAATTATACCGCAGAGCATCCGAAATGTTGTGGTCTTACCGGCTCCATCAGGTCCTACTAATCCGAACATTTCTCCGCGGCGGATCGTAAGATTAAGTTGTTGTACGGCAGTGATGTCGATAAATATTTTCGTAAGATCGGATATCTCAACGATAGGTTCAGGATCCATCGGGTTCCACTTAATTCACTTCGATCTTCCGAGGAGTAGTTGAGGATCAGTCACTCGTTTTTACCGGAAACATCGATGACGGCATCGGCGGGCATACCCGGTTTGAGGATTTGCTCAGGATTGGGGATTTCAATTTTTACACCGAAGACGAGTTTGGTGCGGTCGTCTTTAGTCTGAACGTTCTTTGGGGTGAATTCGGCAATGGGTGAAGTGTAGATCACACTTCCAGGAAACGGTCTATCAGGCATACCGTCAATAAAAACGTCAGCTTTCTGACCGAGTTTGATTTTTGCAAGTTCTTTTTCCGAGATGTATATCATGAGATATACTATATCGAGATGGGAGATACGGAACACGGATGCATTAGGGAGGGCAACCTCTCCTTCCTCCACCCCCTTCTGTGTTACCACGCCGGCTGTCGGTGCGGTAACGTACGAATCATCAATTTTTTTCCTGATAGATCGCTGTTGGGCTAATGCCATATCGCGTTTTCCCCGGGACACATCTATCTCTTCGGGCCGGGAACCGCGTTTCAGCTTGTCGTACGTTTGCTTCGCAAGAATATGGCGTGTCCGGACATCGTCGAGTTGTTTCTGAGAGATACTCCCCTCTTTGTACAAACCTTCAGTCCTGTTCAGATCATCTTCCGCGTTTTTAAATGTGGCTTCTGCCTGAGCGATATCTTCATCTCGCGCGCCCAGGACAGTAAGTTTATACTGCGCTTCTGCCGTAACCGCATTCGCACGCGCCTGTTCATACTGAATATCAATTTCGGTTTTATCGATAATTGCCAACGTATCCCCGCGCTGCACTGATGCGCCTTCATCCACGAGAATCCTGAGGACTTCCCCTCCTACCTTTGCGCTTACAGTAATCTCGGTTGCCTCTACTGTTCCGGAGGCGGATATTTCATTATCACCGTCATTGGAACAGCCGGCACAGGTTAATGCGATAAACAGAAAAACAATATTTCTCATTCCAACCTCAGTGCTATGCATAATTCTCTATTTCAGGATCGCGGTTACATCTGTCTGGCAGGGTTCGCCGGTCACGACTACCTCTGAATTTTTCGTGATGTACACATTAATTTCAGTGCGGACACCGAAATCCCCGATGAAATATATACCCGGTTCGATAGAAAACGACGTTTCGTGAATTATGGTTCTCTCGTCGTGTGTTTCAAGGTTGTCCAGGTTCGCTCCGCTTCCATGGCCGTCTTCGGTAATCGAGTGACCCGTCCTATGGATAAAATATTTTCCATAGTTATGTTTTTCAATATGTCTGCGGCACACATCATCGACGTCGCATCCTCTGACTACTTTCTTTTCAGCGAACGATTTCTTGAGATAATCCACCGCCGCATCGCGCGCATCTCTCACAATACTAAATATCTTTGTATACTTTTCAGGCACCTCCGTACCGAGAAAGCCCACCCATGTGATATCGTTATATGTAGCGCCCGGTTTGTTTTTCTTTGCCCAGAGATCGATTAGCACAAAATCACCGACGTGCAGTTCGGTGTTAACATCCTTTGTTGGCTCGTAGTGCGGATTGCCGCTGTTTGCGTTTACGGAGCAGTTCGGAGGATCGTGCGTGATAAGGTCGTTCTCCTTAAATTTGGATAGCATGAACTGTTGAACATCATACTCGGTGAGTCTCGCATGTTTGACGGTGAGTTGTTGTTTCATGTATGCGAATGACTGATCGACAATCGAGCGCATGATTCGTGCCGTTTCGAGGTTGTCGTGGTATGCTTCTTCTGACCAGCGGGATTCAAAATATTGAGTCAAATCCATTGATGATGTCACATTCACGCCCGTTTTTCTGACCATTTCAATTGTACCGGCGTCTACTTTGGAGATATAGGGTATGGCGTTGCCGGGCGAATACTCCATTGCAACCGTGCGGATGCCTTTGAGGATGTTCTTTAGACCTTCCTCCAGTGATTGCCAGCTCAGGTAGATTATTTTTTCACCGGGAAGGTAGTCAAGATTCCAGCGTTCGATACTGTGAACGAGTTTTTTCGGTTCACCCTGTGCAGGAATCAAGTAGAAGAAACGTCGGGTGTTCATGATATGCACGGGAAATTCGAGGATACGTTGTGCGTACTCGTTCCGTTTCCAGAAATCATAGAAGAGCCATGCCTCGATTTTTTGTGATCTCAGCGATTGTTGGATTGAGGAAATTTTTGCGATCATTGCCTGCTTCGGTCTGGTTTCAGTTGTCATCGATATGCCTAAATGATTTTATAAATTGTTGTTTGAGAATATACGAAGGTAAGGAGGAAGATGCAAAACCTTTACCTTTCCCCCTGAATCCAATGCTTTGGAAAAGTACGATGCTCGGAGAACCCTCTCCCCTCGGTCCCCTCTCCCGATTTCGGGAGAGGGGATGTCCCGTTTTGATTTTAATCGAAGCGGGACAGGGGAGAGGGTAATAACGAATTTTTTTAAGGATAGTCCCCGGTGATCCGCCCTAACACGCTGATAGGAACAAAATATGTCGGGCGATGGGGAGAGGTAAAACACTGCCTACTCCCAAACAGCTTTGGGTCTCCCCTTCCAATACCACATTATGAGGTCGATAATCGGTGGTTCGCCGCCCAACTCTCTTAATCGGGTCGTATTCTGTGCACGATGCTGGTGGGTGTGCATCATTGCTTGCAGGAGTATTTCGCGAATGGTTAATCTGAGGGGCGGATCTTTAAACCACGGGATAACTGCTTGTTCCATTAGCCGCGATTCAGTAAGATTATGAATGAATGTTAAGGCGTTCTCATGGTACTGTATGATTGATTTCTTTAGATCCGACCATTCGCTGATTTCTACAAGGCTCTTACGATCAAGAAGTTCGCCCCGTGCAATCTGGAGAAATGCGCGTTGTGCCTGGTGAAGATGATTCAATCGTTTGCGGATTGACACATCTTCCATTGCCGCTGGATTTTTACTTATCACCTTCAAAATCTCCGCATCTGCCCATGCCTGGTGACCGAAGAGATCGCTGATGGTTTCTTTCATAGATGTTATTCCAGAAAAAGAATCAACAAATAGAAACAAAGGTTTGAAAAGGTATTAAGTATTGCACGAAGATAACCTCTCCCCCTGAATCCCCCTCTCCACGTCCTTCGACTTTGCTCAGGACGAGCGGTGGAGAGGGGGACAGTCGGTGAGGGGGTGAGGTTAATTTTTCTCAATTCTAACCAATTATTCTCCCCACAAGATCCTCACGATCCACGACCGACTCCTCCCCCAGCCAGATTGACCAGAGGGCTTGCGCGAATGTCTTACTCGTGATCGCAGGTTTTTCTTCATCATTGACAATGATAACAATAGTACCAC
>CAYGXH010000282.1:0-4600 GCA_964353675.1 uncultured Chlorobiaceae bacterium | reverse complement strand
TATTCGATTCACCGCCTCCAACACCTGAGTGAGCACCTTCACTTATATTTTTCCGCCCACCGCCAATAGTCGAATAATCCCCCCCTGCAGAGTTGGAATCAGCCTCATCCTCACCTCCGCCGCCGCTGACAACCGAATTAGTTCCTCTGGCACGGTTGTTTTTACCACCACCGACATTCGAATAATCTCCTTTCGCGTCGTTCTTTTCACCACCGGCATTCGATCCTTTACCATCCGTATCACAATCTTTACCAGACGTTTGTTCTGAACTCCGAGATCTATTATTATTCTGAAGTTTCGCACGCGGGGAAAAGGTTACCGGTGTTGTAACTCCGGGCCCAGAAAGAATTGTAATTTCAATATAAGGTTCACGCTTCATTTCACTGCTTGAGCTTGGTATTTCGTTTACCGATCCTATCGATAATCTGAATAATCCCTTACGAACGGTCACACTGTTATGTGTTTCCGTAAAGAACGGGCTAGGCCCTGTTGGGGTAGTATATAAAGAAATCTGAATATTGTAATTTCCATCCGTGGCTGGAGCACCTTTAGAAGTAGCTAATGAACCCTGGTATGGAACTATAACCTGAGATTGTGCCGGCTGATTGATACATATCAAAAAGACACACGCGGCAAGCAACAATAGAAAGTTTTTCATAACACAGATCCTTTTTGTTTGAAGATAAAATAATTTTGTTTTGTTATATAATTATCATCTGAACAGGTATGCGACGATCTATTTATTTTCGAATATGAAAACCTCACGCCCATAGAAACCTAATCACTATTTTTCACGTAATAGTTGGATTTCTTATCAAAGAAGGAGAAAAATAAACTGCCCATGATCAAACCGGAGAAAGAGGTAAAAAAAAATAATTATGACAATTCTCATAAATCCCCCTTCAGGAATTTTATGCAATCAATTATTTATATTCTAACGTGGCAAGAACTCAAGCACCACATGGTATCAACAACCTTTTCCGCACTAACATATCCGAAGTGGCTATGAAGCATGCGTGGCTTGGTAGTAAATGAGCGAAGGAAAAACTAAGAGTGATGGGCCCTCGTTCGACTAGCAGGTCACAGAATAATTTAACTAACCACCTAATTAGTAACCTTACACATCGCGCCAAAATTAAAGTTATAAATCATAATAGAAAAAAGCAATAAAAAACTAGCCCATTAGAACATTCTTTATCTAGGAGTCTTTAATATTAGAATAAAATATCTTTATCTCTTTATATAACATGTGAAGTCTCGTTAATGCATCATTAACAATCAGATGTCTCTTCATTTACTTCAGATTTTGTGGCAGTCTTTCGATCATCTCTCTGTCACCTACCAAAATCACCGCATCCTTACCGAATCAGTACAATACCTCAACAGATACTGACCGAACATGCTGTGTTTTCTATATTTAATCCACTATCTACCTTGTTTTTTCAATCATTTTTCTAAAAATTTTTGTTATATTATTATCTTCAATGTTAATTACTCGCAATTTTACGTAAATACGAAGTTGTAAGCCGAATAACAGTAACCTCGATATTGTAAATCCATACTCGTTCCAGAAATAAGAGGAATTCATGTGTAAAATACGGAAAATCATCACCATAATTCTTTTAACGTATCTGTTTCTAATTCCCATTCCGGCAAAAGCACAGGAAGTCCCGGATCAGCAGTTATCACTGGAAAATGCAATTCAACTCGCAATGAAACACAATCCGGAACTGAAGTCCGCCCGTCTTGAGGTTGAGCGCTCCGACGCACGCGTTACTGAAGCATGGGGTTATGCACTTCCTTCTGTAAGTGTATCAGGACGCTTCACG
The DNA here is from genome assembly GCA_964353675.1 of uncultured Chlorobiaceae bacterium. Taxonomy (GTDB): domain Bacteria; phylum Bacteroidota; class Ignavibacteria; order UBA10030; family SZUA-254; genus CAYGXH01. The sequence goes on along the minus strand of CAYGXH010000282.1, from coordinate 2,771 downwards.
CGCACACTCAAGAAGCCTGTCTTTTTCTTACCTGATTTCTCCGACCTGGAGAGCGGTCGGATTCTTCCAGTGAGAATCGGTTCCGATTACGCGCTTGATGCATCCGTGAGCGCACAGCAAGTTCTTTTTAACTGTACAGTCATCGTCGGTGTCGGAGCTGCGAAGGTGTACTCTCGACTCGCAAGAGAAGTGTATGCAGGCAAACAGGTCGAGACTGTAACAATAGTGCGAAAAGCATATTACACAGCACTCCTCGCCCGCGCAGTTGTCGATCTGATGCATTCAAGTCTCATTAATGCAGAGAACAATCTTAAAAATGTCCTTCTCAGGCGCGATCAGGGTATCGTCTCCGAGTATGATGAGCTGCGAGCATCGGTTCAGGTGGATAATCTGCGGCCGAATGTCATTCAGAGCGAAAACAACTATGAATTGGCGCTCGACGCTCTGCGCAATGCAATCGGAATCGAAAAGAGCACGGATCTCCTTATGACTGATTCACTGTTTTATAAGCCCATCGACGAAAATATTATCGAACGCGCAGAAGAACTGGTACTGAAGTCCAATCCAAACCTGCGTTCTCTTGATTACCAGATTGAGTTAAATGATGCCGCCATATCAGCCGAGCGTTCAAACTACCTCCCGACGATCGCTGCATTCGGACAATACCAGTACCAGGCTGCGAAAAATGAATTTAAATTCTCAACAGCGGATCTCATTTCAAGCTCACAAATCGGACTTACAGTATCCTTAAATATATTTCAGGGCTTGCAAACACGCGCACGCGTTGAACAGGCGCAGGTAGATCGTCTGAAAAGCGAAGAGCAGAAAATCAGTCTTCAGCGGAACCTGAAAACAGGCGTACACTCGGTAGTTGGCAACCTGCGTCAGGCCCGGAAGCGCATCGAAGCGCAGGAAAAAACCGTTGAGACTGCCGAGCGGGGATATAAGATTGTAACAACCCGGTTTCTTGCCAATGCCGCTACACAGCTTGAGGTGAATGACGCTGAATTAGCTCTGACTCAGGCGAAAGTCAACCGGATCCAGGCAATTTACGATTATCTTAATGCGGCGGCTGACCTTGAACAGCTTAGGGGGCATTTGCCTGATTATGTCGCCGAAATGAATAACGATTAAAATTTATACAAAGGAAAAAACCAATGCTGATGAAAGCGCGTATATCTTTACTTTGCGGTATCCTCCTTCCCCTTCTCCTGTTTGTTTCCTGTAAGAAATCAGGAACGGAGAATAATGAAAAAACGATCCAGCCCGTCAACGTTAACATCGAGATAATCAAACCGATGCAGTTAGTTGACGCAATCCATGTAACCGGAATTGTGAAAGCTTTGGAAGATGTAAACATCAGTCCGGAAGAAGGCGGTGTAGTAAAAGAGTGGAAAGTAAAGGAGGGTGATAAAGTCCAGAAAGGCGATTTGATACTGGTTTTGAAGGATGAAGTTGCGAAAGCGAGCTATGAAGCGGCGGAAGCACAGTATAAAATGGCGGAATTGAACCTTGAGAAACAGAAAGAAGTATTCGCGCAAAAGGGTATCAGCGAGCTTCAGTACAGAAACATCGAATACACCCGCGACGCCGCAAAAGCCAATGCGGAACTTATGAAAGCCCGGTGGGAACGGACGCAAATCCGGAGTCCTTTCGACGGCACAGTCGATAACATAATTCCGAACGAAGGAGAATTCGCACCGTCCGGAGTCCCTCTGGCGCGTGTTGTTAATACTACAATGTTAAAAATTCAGGCAGAAGTTCCGGAGATGTACTCAGGTGCTGTTCCAATCGGCACACATGCGACTATTACCGTCGACGCGGTCCCCGGTGTTACTCTGAAAGGCAGCATCACATTCTTAAGCCCAACCGTCTCGTCTACAAACCGAACGCTGCTCACGGAGATACTAGTATCGAATACGAGCCGCAGTATTAAACCGGACATGGTAGCAAAAGTAAAATTACTTCGCAAGACAAAATCCAACGCCATACTTGTGAGTGAGAATATCATTCAGCTCGTCGACCGCGACCGCACGATTGTCTATGTAGAGAAGGATGGAAAAGCGGAAGAGCGAAAACTCAAACTTGGCGGACGGCAGGAAAATATGGTGGAAGTTATAGAGGGATTACAAGCCGGCGATCACCTGATCACTATAGGATATCAGAAACTTATAAACGGGACACCCGTGAATGTCGTGCAAGAGTCGGAGAATCCAAAATGAAAATCTGGAATATCGCAGTCGATAACAAAGTTGCCGTCTACATATTAATCGCGATCATCGTCGTCTTCGGATTTTCTTCCTACAGCAGTCTACCCCGGGAAGCCACGCCTGAGGTATTGATTCCGTGGATTATAGTTTCTACTCCGTACATCGGCGTTTCTCCCGTCGATGTGGAGGGATTGATTACTCAGCCGCTCGAACGCGCTCTCAAGGGATTGAAAGATGTGAAGCAGATATCCTCCGTCTCGAAGGAAGGCCTATCAACCGTTCAGATCGAGTTTAATACCGGAGTTGATATCGATGAAGCGCTGCGCCGGGTGAGAGATAAAGTGAACTCCACCCGTCCTCAGCTTCCGAATGACATCCTCGATCCGATTGTTACTGAGATCAACATCAGTGAATTTCCGATCATGTACGTTAATGTTGGCGGCGACGTCGGATTGGCGCGATTAAAGAAGATTGCAGATGATCTGCAGGATCGCATTGAAGGCATACCGGGTGTACTGCGCGCCGACATAAGCGGCGGTCTTGAACCGGAAGTTCAGGTGA
>CAYGXH010000281.1:0-4603 GCA_964353675.1 uncultured Chlorobiaceae bacterium | reverse complement strand
TGTGAGCGGCGCGTTCGTCGCTGTCGGCGGTGTTGCGATGCTTTTCCTTCGGTGACTGTCAGTGCGCCTCTAACCAATTCTTTCCGATTCCGATATCGACTTCTACCGGGACCGATAGAGGGAGTGCGTTTTCCATCGTTTCGCGGACAATATTCTCTACTTTTTCTTTTTCCTTTTCTGGAATTTCAAATACAAGCTCATCGTGTACCTGAAGGAGCATTTTTGATTTGAAATGTTTTTCCTGAAACAACCGGTCGATGTTTACCATTGCGATTTTTATCATATCCGCGGCGGTTCCCTGGATCGGCATATTGATGGCTTGTCGTTCGGCATTACTGCGGATATTTTGGTTCCGACTATTGATATCGGTGAGGTAGCGCCGCCGGCCGAGGAGTGTGCTTACGTAACCGGACTTTTTTGCGGTCGCGATCGTATCAAATATATACTGGTTAACTTTCGGGAATCGCTTGAAATATGTATCGATTATACCCTTTGCTTCCTGCTGGGTTATGTCCAGACGTGAAGACAATCCATAAGGTCCTATTCCATACATAATTCCGAAGTTCACTTCTTTCGCTTTCCGTCTCATTTCTCTTGTAACATCCTGTGAGCCGACACCGAATACTTTTTCAGCGGTTGTTGTATGGATATCCTCTCCGTTGTTGAAAGCCGTCGTCAATCCTTCATCCCCTGATATATGTGCTATGATGCGTAGCTCTATTTGTGAGTAATCGGCAGAAAGGATGAGCATATCTTTATTGTCCGGAATGAATGCCTTCCGGATCCGGCTTCCCATTTCGGTGCGAATCGGTATGTTCTGCAGGTTCGGATTACTGCTTGAAAGTCGTCCTGTCGCGGTGATCGTCTGATTGAATGAAGTATGCACCCGGCCGGTTCTCGGTTTGATGAGCGAGGGGAGCGCATCGATGTATGTGTTTTTCAGTTTCTGGAGCTGACGGTACTCCAGTAATCTCCCGATGATCGGGTGTCCGTGCTGTAATGTTTCGAGAACACCGACGTCTGTGGAGAAACCTGTTTTTGTTTTACGTCCAACCGAGAGTTTCAGCTTTTCAAACAGAATTTTACCAAGCTGTTGGGTGGAGTTGATATTGAATTTTTCCCCCGCATCGTTGTATATATCCTGAACGAGGTTCTGCAGGATCCGTTCCAGTTCTTTCGACAGGTCGGCGAGAAAATCAACATCAAGCTTCACACCGGTGTATTCCATACGTGCGAGAACGGAAACGAGCGGAAATTCAATTTCCTCACAGAGTTTCATCTGGTGTTCCTGATCGAGTTTGGTCCGGTGAAGCTCGAACAAGCGGAATGTCATGTCGGAATCTTCGTTGGAATATTCGGCTACTTTCTCAACGGGGATATCCCGGATGTCATGTGTTTCCTTGCCGCTGCCGACTAAGGCAGAGTACGGAATCATATTGTAAGCAAGATGCTCTGCCGCCTGTTTATCGAGTCCGTGTTGTCCGTCGGGGCGCAATATGTAATTGGCTACCATGGTATCAAAAGTAACGCCTCTGACCTCGATACCGTGCGATGCCAGGACAAGCATGTCATATTTTACATTTTGCCCTCCTTTCTTAATTGACGGGTCCGCGAAAATGGTGGAGAGGTGTTTCACGACGAAGGGAAGAGGGAAACCGGTATTTCGTTCGTGTTGTTCGGGTGCAGGTAACACGAATTTTTTCTTTCCTCGTTTCGTCACGGAATCTGAAAACAGATCGTCGCCGGTTCTCTCTTCGCTGCCGGCTTCGGTTGTTTGAGGAGAATTCTTTTCAGAAGCTACCGGAACGTACCACGCTTCCCGCGGCTTGAGAGAAAAAGAGATACCCACGAGCTTAGCTTCGACCGGATTTGTCGATGTCGTCTCTGTGTCGAATATAAAGAACTTAGAACCTGAGAGCATTTGCACCAGAGTATTGAAACTTCTTTCTCCTTCCACGAGGTGATATGAATGTTCGTCTTGTGTGATGTCGCTCAATTCGTGCCGGGATGGAATGAATTCAGCAGGCTCGCCTGCGCTCAAAGAGAGGGAGCTTCCGCGGATAGATCGGCGAGCAGGCTCGCCTGTGTCTTGAGCGGTCGGTTTTATTTTTCGGATGAGCGATTTGAATTCAAATTCGCTAAATAGACGCGTAAGTTTGTTAATATCGGGGGCTTGTGCCGTAAGCCGGTGAAGGTCGACCGGTATTGGAACATCTGTATCGATGGTGACGAGTTTTTTTGAAAGGAACGCTTCGTGCTCATGATCCCGTAATTTTTGTTGTACGCCTTTTTGTCCCACGATCTGGAGATTTTTATAAATATTTTCTATAGAACCGTACTTCTGTACGAGCGGGATTGCGGTTTTTTCGCCAATTCCGGAAACGCCCGGCACATTATCCGATGCATCGCCGGTAAGTCCGAGTACATCCACAACATGATCCGGTTTCACGCCGAATCTTTCCATAACCGCATCGGTGTTAATAATTTCCCATTCGTCACCGCGTTTGCCCGGTTTATACATGCTTATTAAAGGAGAAATAAGCTGCATAAAGTCCTTATCACTGGTAACGAGGTAGGCATGAATTCCTTCCTTTTCGGCCCTTCGTGCAAGTGTCCCGATAAGGTCGTCCGCCTCGTAGCCGTCAAGTTCAAGACTCGGGACGTTGAATGCGCGTACGGTTTCTTTAAGGCGTTCTATTTGCGGTACCATATCCTCGGGCATTTTCTGGCGAGTTGCTTTGTATGGCGAGTACATCACATGGCGGAAGGTCGGTTGCGGGGTGTCAAAAACGACCGCGATATATTCAGGTTTTTCCTCACTGAGGATTTTCATGAGTGTGGTCACGAAGCCATAGATTGCGCTCGTGTTTTCGCCTTTCGAATTTATGAGAGGGCGGCTGATAAACGAGAAGTATGCGCGGTACGCAAGCGCCATCCCGTCGAGGAGAAAGAGGCGATTTTTCTTTGTTGAATTTTTCATTATTTCATACCCACCTTTTTCATTCATTACCCGGTTTCATTTCGTGCATTCCCTTTTTTTACATCGTTGTGCTCATGGTAAAAACGCCAGATAATGATACCGCAAATTATGAACATCGTGCTATTAATGATAAACACACCGGATAAACCGAAGTATCCTGCTATCATTCCGCCGCTCAGAGGACCGAGCATGTTGCCGAAGAGAGTAAGACTGGAGGCGATACCGATCAGACCGCTTTTTCTGTTTTCCGGTGCATGAATACTCGTCATAGAATAGAGCGAGTGGAGAATTCCACCCCGGGCAAAACCGAGGATGGCACGAAGTATACCAAGTGTCAGGAGAGTCGGAATGACCATATGCAAACTGTATGCGATCCCCGTCCAGGTCAGCGACATAATAAGATTCTGCTTGAATCCGAGCCGGTCGTTCCTTTTCCCCCACCACGGTGAAGATATAACCATGAAGATACCTGAGATTGCGATGGTAATTCCGGTAAATGTGGAAATATAAGTCGTGGTGGCTTGGAAGCTCTCAACAAAAAGCGCAAAGAGCGGCTCGATCATGAGCGAGGCCATCTGCGACAGGATTATCGTAATGCCGATAATTCTTAGATGTCGGTCTGTTGCCATCATTTTGAAATTCTGTATTACAGATGGCGGCTCTTGTGCCTGAGCGGATTGTTCTGTCTCCTGAACCAGCTTGATAACTATAAATCCCCCGGCTACGCATAACGCCGCGGTGATAAAAAATATCTCTCTGTATCCCATGATGTCGGCAAGAAAACCGCCGACTGCCGGACCAATCATCGTTCCGCCTGCGGTGGCAGATTGCAGGATTCCCAGCGCGTAACCGATTCGCTCCTTGGGTGTCGATGTGGACACGAGCGCCAGAGAAGCCGCAATAAAACCGCTTATGGCACCCTGCAGGAGGCGGAAAACAAAGAGCTGAAACACATCCTGGGCAAAACCTATAAAAATCTGTGAAAGTCCGAGCCCGAACAGCGCTCGAACCACCATAAACTTCTTTCCGTACTTGTCACCCATTGTTCCCCAGAACGGCGTGGCAATGAAAGAGGTCATGAACGTCCCCGCAAAAACAATACCGCTCCAGCGAGCGACGTCATCCGGGTTTGTTATGCCTAATTGCCGGATATAAAAGGGAAGGAAGGGGATCACCATATTCATCCCCATCATCACGAGGAACTGAGTTCCCCAAAGGACGTATAAATTTTTCTTCCAGTTGTCCATTAAATCAAATTAAGATACAAAATATTCTCAAGTTTTGGTAGTGTCCTAATTTGAAATGATGAAAAAAAAAGGATTAACCAGATACGGTTAATCCTTTTAAATGGATAAATATTAACATAATAGTTACATGCTTAGCAAAACCTCAGCAGGTACTTGCAATTCTTGATGAAGATTTTTCATCATTTTTACTGAAAGACTTCTCTTACCGCTAAATATTTCAGATACTCTTGATCTCGTACCAATAATTTTAGCAAGGTCTGTCCGGGACATTCCAAGTTGTTCCATCCTAAATTTAATGGCTTCAATTGGTGTTGGCGCATCGATGGGAAAGTGTTCGTCCTCATACTTTTCTATTAAGATCGCGAGAATTTCAACT
>CAYGXH010000280.1:0-4611 GCA_964353675.1 uncultured Chlorobiaceae bacterium | reverse complement strand
CTATATTTAGCAGAGAGCGAAGAGCAGAGAGCATAGAGCAGTGAGGTGGGTGCGCCAATGACAAATGACAAACCACAAAGTACCAAGTACAAATGACCCGCCTGTGTCCCGTTTTGCGGGCCTTCGGCGGGCAGGCCAATGACTAATGACTAATGACAATTGACCAATGACATTTTTTCCCCGACCATAGCATGAAACAGCTCCATATTGCCGCGTTTGGCTTAAGAATTATACCACCGAAGGACGGCTCTTCCGGTTCCGATACTTTCGCAGATGAGCTATATACGCGGCTTGCGGAAGCAGGTCATGAGGTAACCGTTTATTGCCGATTATATAAAAATACTGCAAAACCCGATTTCTCAAATTATCGTAATATAAAACTAATCTATTTCAGGACTATTTCAACTTCGGGATTCGATACATTGCTACATTCTTTTCTATCGACTCTCCATATAATATTCAATAACACGGGAAAGATTGTTCATATACATAACGGCGGCAACAGTATCTGGGCATTACCCCTTCGGATTTTTGGCAAACGAGTTTTTATAAGTCAGGACGGGATCGATTGGGATAGGGAAAAATGGAAATGGTATGCCCGATTGTACTTGAGAATTTCAACATTTCTGACAGCGTTCCTACCGACTAATGTAATATTTGATAATATTTATCTGAAGGAGAAATTTGAAGAGAAATTTCATCGGAGTTATCTGTTTATTCCGTACGGGTCGACGTGGTTAGATACTATGGAGACCGATGCCCTAGTTAACCTTGGTGTATCTCCTAAAGAATATTTTTTATTTGTCGGAAGATTCATACCGGAAAAAGGGATCCACTACCTGATCGAAGCCTTTCTTCAATTGAAAACCGATAAAAAGCTTGTGATCGTAGGAGGAAGCCCAAATCCAAACACAGAGTTTGAACGAAGGATTCGATCATATAAGAATGAAAAGATTTTATTCCCCGGTTATATATACGGCGAAAAGATGCTGCAATTGATGAAGCAATCATATTGCTATGTCCAGCCCTCGGATATCGAAGGACTGTCGCCGGTAATACTCACTGCGATGGGTATGGGTACCCCGATTATTTGTAGTAATATTCCCGAAAATGTGTACGCAGTAGGCGAAACCGCTTTGCTCTTCGAAAAAGGCAGAGTGCTCTCTCTGCGCACAAAAATGGAAGAAGCATTAGGTAATCCGCAACAATTGTCTGCCTTAGCTGCTAAATCAAAAGCTAGAGCACGACAATTATTTTCATGGGAAAGTGTCGTAAAGAAATTTGAAGAAGCTTTTCTCTCATAATGATCTTATAATCAGTATTATCATACCTGCATTTAACCTAAGCGGTACATCACAGTCTGAACCGCTGATAAGTATGATGTAATGATGTTTATGATAAACTCTTTTAATAATATTAATCATATCCATCATAATAATCAGCGGTCCATCAGCGGTCAAAAAAGCCCCAGCCATTTCTGACCGGGGCTAATCTTAATGCAGGATTATTGCCTTATACTTTCCTGAGTGTTCGGCGTCGGTAAATTAAAAGGATTATTACTATGACTATCGGGCCGTAGCATATAAGCTGTGCAAATGTCGGTGCTTTAAAAAACAGACCTAACTTCGGAGCGATCCCTACGGGCCAGGTTAATACATCGAAAATTTGCAGCGCCCGCAGTTCATCTCCTCCCATTGTCGGAATTTTATTCAGGACATACGGGATTTCACCGACACGCCAAAGCACACGAACCTGCTGATCAAGTATGAATTGGTCATACCAGTAAACCGCTAAAAGAATTATTATTAGCGATAGAATTACAAGGCGTGATATGATATCTTGTGAACTTTTCGCTCGTACGTACGCCATCATCGAGAACCCGATCAGAATTATCATCAGCGCAATCCTTACCAGTAGGAAAATATTTTCCTGCGTTTGAAGTTGCTCATGACGAAGGTAATACTCTTCGAGGAGGAGTTGCGCTTTGTAATGGCGCAGTTCGCCTAAAGAGTCGCCCGCGAACGTCACGGGATTATGGATTGCTGTATCCGCAGAACGGGATTGTGCCTGATATGCGGCAGATGATCCGGGACTCAAAAATAAAATCAAAAAAATTAAAATACAGCATGGTAGGAAGTAAATATATTTCATAAACTCTCCATTAATATTGTATTTTAGTGGTATTTAATTATATGTGTTAATACTTTTAAAATTTAAATATACACAATGCGCCATATAGCTTGGTAGTTTAGGATTAAGAAAGTTTGGTTTGAGGACCTTTTCCCTTAGAGTAACTATCCAGCCACAGAAGCGCAAATCCCATGCACGCATTGAAAACCTATGTTGATAATTGGAATAATTTAAATATTGTTCGGATTAAAAACAAATGATGTCGATGGAGGGAGCAAACGTGGTTTCCCCTTTGTCCTGAGCCCACTATGTTCCCTTCAGATAGGGCATTTGGAACGCTATGCTATTTTTGAACGTTATATATTTTTCATGTAGACTTTCCCTGTTCCATTTGGTGTTAATAAGTATGTGTATAAGTGGTGGATAATTTTTAGTGGGGAATAGTGTTAAGATATCAGACGGGGATAACTTCCAACGGATCACCACTGAAAAAAGGATTACTGAGACATTTGTATGCATAACTCCATATAATGAAACAAATATCGTCCTAGTTTTTTATTAAATACTTAAAGTTTTCCTTGTAATTACATTGTTTTGCAACATTTAAACGGACTTGAATGAGAGTTTTTTAGGTGTTGAATAACCTTTTTAGGCAAATCGGACATAATTATAAGATATATATTGACAAAAAGGTCAGGATTTATTACATTTTTACTTGAGGGTAACTATTCCACATCCATTCGGGATTCTAGAATCTAGATCATACGAACAATTTTCTTCATAATTGTATATAATTCTCGGTAAGAGATTAAAGTAAACTCATTTCCTTTAAAGGAAGGATTATTTTATGCGTAAATTAGCAATTATTTTTAGAATAATATCAAAGGTGCTCGCGTTATCATGCGTCTTAATGCTATTTTCTGATTTATCCTTTTCTCAGATTCGCGGTGACTTTAAGACAATAACATCCGGTAATTGGAATTCCTCCGCCACATGGCAAATGTTCGACGGGAGTACATGGAAGGATACTACGACAGCGCCTGGACCATCAAATTCGGTTTATATCGGAAACAATCACAGTGTAACATTAACTCAGGACGAGAGTTGCAATAATCTGAATCTTCACACAGGAGATAATCAGAACCGCATTACTACCGGAAGCTACAGATTGAATGTGGGCGGGAAATTGCGGGCATATACAGGAGCAGCACCCGGAGCGAGCACATCGGCATTACCATTCACAAACAACTGGATCAACACAAGCGGCGGTGGAAGGATCCTAGTCGCTGGTAATAGCCGCTATATCACAAATACCGGAGAATGGGGGGGTAATCCACCTGGGTGGCGGCTTGAGGTTGCTCTGAATACCGGTGAGACGGGGGTATTTAACACAAGCCTGAAGGCAGCACATATCATACTCACATCGGGTACGGTAGTAATTACACGCGATAATGCGATCTATCCCGATAGCGGTGTTTACGGCAGCGGGACAGTAACTATACAAAGCCAGGCAACATTACGTTTAAAAGCGGGTACACTTCAAAGGTTACTATTTCCTGGTTCAACTGCCCACTTTGCGCGGTTAGATTTAAACGGTACTCTGGCTTATGATAGCACAGTAGTGGGGATTATCGGTGCGGCAATAATAAACTTTAACGGAACTGTAGCATATTCTTCAGATGGGGCACAAACATTCGTAACACGCGGTACGAACAGTAACGGTGCACACCCCAATACATATACAAACATAGAATTGAACGGATCCGGGATAAAGACACTCGGATTGAATACGACGGTAAACGGTAAATTGAAGTTAGCAGGAACATCAAGTTTTTCATTAGGCAGTTATACGCTGACCTACGGCGGTTCATCGACACTTGAATATGCCGGCAGTATTGCTCAGACGACATCGAATGCCGAATTACCGGCGACAGGAGCAGCTCCGAATCTTGCGATCGACAACTCTAATGGAGTAACACTTCACGGTTCAAGGACAGTTGCCGGTCAGCTTACCTTATCGAACGGGACTATCAGTACAGGATCGTATACGCTTTCTATAGGTAATTCGGGATCTGTTGCCCGTACAAATGGTCATGTTGTAGGTACCCTGCAGAAGCACATACCGACAGGTTCGCCTAATGTCAGATATGAAATTGGCGATGTTAACAATTATACACCGGTTGATCTGTCGTTTGACGCAGTTACGACAGCAGGTCAGGTTACAGCGGGAACGGTTACTGGGGATCATCCAGAGCTCACCTCATCGATGATTAATGGGAGCAGGAGTGTTAACCGGTACTGGACCGTAACGAACAGCGGTACTGATTTTTCCACGTGTGATGCGGTGTTCAATTTTGTTAGCTCAGATGTTGATGGTGGAGCGACGCCGGATAGTTTTATTGTGGAGAAATACGATTCACCTGATTGGACGTCGACGAATGTAGGGACGAGGGCATCGACGAGTACAGAGGTAACAGGGTT
>CAYGXH010000279.1:0-4649 GCA_964353675.1 uncultured Chlorobiaceae bacterium | reverse complement strand
CCGAAAATGCATGCATCAAGGTCGGTACCAGCCCGGGATCACAGATTTGACGCTCTTAACATTCTCAAAGTGCGTGATGACCGCGGCAATGTGAGAAATCTGTACTTCGGCAAAGGTATTACTGATGCAAACCGGGGTGATTTGCCGCCGCTGCCCCCTGAGGATGCTTTTGATGTCAGGTTCTCCTCAAACCGATATATTGAAAGCTTTTCCTCTGATGAGGCAAAAATAAAGCTGAAAACACAGGGTGTTTATTATCCTCTGACGATTGAATGGAATATAAAGAAAGACGAGGGAAATAAATGGATACTTCTTTGTGACAGAAACAAGATTATCATGGAAGGACTAAATAGAGTTACCATCAAGAAACCGATGGACCTGGCATTGATCAGAGAAGACAATAATGCAACACCCACAGCTTACGTGTTACATCAGAATTATCCTAATCCTTTTAATCCGAAGACAGTTATCACATATGATCTGCCTGCAACATCAAAAGTTACACTCAGAGTATATGATATTTTGGGTCAATCGGTGCAGACACTCGTGGAAAAAATTCAGGACGCCGGACAATGGAAGGTTGAATGGCAACCCGAGGGTGTGTCTAGTGGAATATATTTTTTACATCTTGAAGCAATCGATATACACAGCTCAACGAACATATACAAACAAAGTCGTCCGATGCTATTCCTCCGATAGCACACTGAAAAACGGACAGGTGCTAGTGCGGGATAGACAATAAATGACATCTTAATACACGAGGTGTATTAAATGAGAACGAAAATATTTATAGCAATATTTTCATCCATATTGTTATGGGCTCATGCTCATTGCCAACAGAATATTCTCTCAGTTGACGATGACACATGTAAAATACTTTTTATCGGAAACAGTTATACCGGTTACAATGATCTGCCGGGTATCGTAAATAATCTTGCGATATATGGTCAGAAAAATGTTTTCGTCGATAAATTTTTGAGATACGGGCAACCGCTGTATAATATCAGTCAACTCCCCGAAACAAGAGTAAAAATCTTTGAGCGGAAATGGGATTTCGTCGTATTGCAGGACGGATGCCATAACGCCGCATATCCGGATTCTTATCAGGCACTTATTCCATATGCTCCATACAGTCCGCTACCGCTCACTCTGGAAATCATGCAGGACATTATTCTGGACAATTGCGACAGTACCCGTGTAGTTTACTTTATGCCCTGGGCATTCAAGGATGGAATAACCTGGATCGAGGGGCAGACAGATACCTATGAGGATATGCAAAGAAAGATCTATGACAATTCTATAAGATTCGGTCGGGAGCTGAATCTTATCGTTTCACCAGTGGGGTGGGCATGGTACCAGGTGATTGCAGAAAAGCCCTATATTGAGCTGTTTAATCCCGACTTGAGTCATCCATCCCTTGACGGTTCGTACCTTGCGGCATGCGTATTTTATGCAACTTTCTTTCAGGAAGAGCTCGTATATTCAACGTCCGATATTTACCTCCCCGCTGAGCGTGCAATATACTTCCAGTCGGTTGCTTCAACTCTGGTCCTCGGCGATCGGATACCTCTCGCTCCGACAGGATTCACTGCCCTCAGCAATCATCTGACACAGACATCAATCTATTTAGAATGGAACGATCCTTCGACCACAATAAACGGAAACCGACTGACAAATTTCAAAATACATCTCTACCGTGATGGATCATTAATAGCTGCCATAGATTCAGGAGTGGAAAAATATACGGATAACGGCCTAATTGAAAATGTACGGTATACATATTTAATAAGAACTGTCGCAGCAATGGATTCGAGTCGGTCAGTCACATTGAATGCATTAGCAGGTGGTTATATTTATCTAATGCCACCTTCTCAGTTCACAGCCCGCGATTCAATCACCGGCATTCAGCTCCGGTGGAAAAATCCAACAAAATACACAGACGGATCACCGCTGTACGACATGGCGTACATCCTTATATACTGCGACGGACAGCTTTTTGATAGCCTTGCACAAACACACATGGACACCGGACAAATAAGAACTTACTTCGATCCGACTGAAGGGTATCATATATATCGCCTCCAGGCGCGAGATAGCGATGTCCCGCCTCATTTCAGTCCGCTCACCAGTTCAGTCGTTGGCTACGGCGGCCATCCGCTCTCTGTATTTAAAGAGAATTTCGAAACCGGAAAGGGTATGATCTATAAAATCGGTACATGGGACACAACAAGCGCTTTAGCATTCAACGGGAGACTGTCGTTTACTGATAGTCCCGGCGGGAACTATACATCCAACTCAAATACTTACTGCCTACTTCCGCCGGTAATCATCAGCGAAGGCCAGATGCTCTCATTCCATGATATCGCCATCGTTCCCCCACCGGCTTATGCACAGATCGAAATCAGTAAACACCGTAGAGAAACTTTTTCCCTGCTGAAGAAATACAACTGGAGCGATTATGCACCATGGCAAGACGGTCAGGCCGGCATGGGTGACTGGCGGGAAGAAATAATTGATCTTTCACAATACCTCGGCGATACCATTACGATCAGATTCATGCTTCAGTTAGTCTCCGCTGCAGCGGCCGATGGATGGTACCTGGACAATATTACTATCGGCAAGCCTGATACCGTAGAACCGGTTATCTCTCGCACTGTTGAACTGCAGAGCGGATGGAACCTGATTTCACTTCCCCTCGATTGCGAGGATAGAAGGACAACAAGCATTTTCCCGGGTTCTGTCGCCTTCACATTTGAGAACTGCTATATTATGTCCGACTCGCTGAAAACAGGTGCCGGGTATTGGATTAAGTGTGATACCGCTTCCGTAGTCACCATTACAGGCGACCTTATACTCAGTGATACAATCGGAGTAAGAACCGGCTGGAACATGATTGGATCCCTCAGCGACGAAATGGATATTTCAGGAATCACTTCAGTGCCCGCAGGGATCCTTCAATCGGATTATTATTGCTACGATACTTTGTACTATCACGTTAACAGACTTGAACCCGGAAAGGGATACTGGGTTAAGGTATCTGAAAATGGAATGCTGATATTGAAACTGGATACGCGTGCTTCTAAATCGGATATCAATACCGATGATGGCTTGAGATAAAATCCAGGGGAAAGTAACACTGTTAGAGAAAGGGGGAGAACCAAACATATGTGTACTCAACATTTTTACAAAATGATGGTTCCGATGTTCATTTATCTATCTTTTTTAACTTATATACCTAGCACATCTCAGATTGAGAATACGGCAGCCGCCTCGGTCAGAGCAGATCCGGAAACTACAAAAGTTCTTTTCGTCGGAGCCAGTTATTTCAGTTATAATAATTTACCGAATTTGTATGAAGAGCTGATAAAAGCATCCGGAAAAGCAGTCGCCATAACAACTTATATCATTAATGGTACTTACCTGGAACAGTTTGCGCAAAACGCGGCTGTAGTAGAACTCATTAAACAAAAAAAATGGGATTTTGTTTTTCTCCATGAATCGGGTCCGCCTGTGGGTTATCCTGATACTCATTATTTATTCATCCCGCCTTACATCCAGCGGCATACATACGCAGCGCTCGAACAATTCAAACAAATAATTGTTGAGAATTCAGATAAAACAAAAATGATTTTTCTCATGCCCTGGGCCTTTGAAGATGGCCTGACATGGATACCCGGACAAACGGATACATTCGAGGATATGCAGTGGAATATTTATTACAATACCATAAAGTGGGCCAAGGAGATTGGATTTATCATCGCACCGGCGGGGTGGACATGGCGGGCAGTAATCATAGCGACTCCCCAGCTGCACTATCTTTTTCAACCGGATTGGAATCATCCTTCTCTCCGCGGATCATATCTTACCGCATGCGTGTTGTATGTAACAGCATACAAGGAGAGTGTCAGAGACAACAGTTATCTTGGGGGACTGGATCAATCTGAAGCAGGGTATTTTCAGCAAGTTGCTTCTGCAATTGTACTCAATGATTTAGAACTCTGGAATATACCTGTCAGTGCAATTCACGATCCTGCACCATCATCCTGTCAGGAATTTAAGCTCCATGATAATTTCCCGAATCCTTTTAACCCGAAAACAGCAATTACATATAACCTGCCGACAGAATGCAGAGTCATGTTGAGAGTCGTCGATATTCTCGGCCAGACAGTGACGACACTAGTGGAAAAGATACAGGACGATGGACGGTTGATTGGAATGCTGAAAATGCGGCGAGTGGAATATATTTCTATCACCTTGAAGCAACCGATACACGAAATACAATAAAACTCTTTACGCAAACCCGATCGATGCTCCTCGTCAGGTAGCAAATTAGAATAGCAAAGCAGTACCTTACTCTTAATCTACAATAAACACCGTTGCGCCCTTCTCGGAATAGACGAGGTGCGGATTTGTTTCATCATCCCCCGCTTGAAAACTCATGCCTGAGCGGAGAACATGCGAAGCGCCATCCTTCAGGAGTATTACACATTCACCTTCAAGGACTAGAAGGACATGACCTCTCGGACAGTAATGATCCGATCGAAAGCCGGGAGCATATTCTACCATTCGTACGCGGATATTGCCCGCTTCAATTGTTCGCCAGAAAGAGGTGCCCTTCTCACCTTTATGTTCCGTCGGCATGATCTCAT
>CAYGXH010000278.1:0-4685 GCA_964353675.1 uncultured Chlorobiaceae bacterium | reverse complement strand
ATTGCCCGGATAAGACTAAGTGATTCCCGCTCACCAACAGGATCACCGATGACGAACGGAGCAGTGCTTCGGATCTGTCTGGGAACAACGCTCTGGATGAATTCGTCCATTGAATTACATCCGACCTCCTTCAGCATCGCAATAGTTTCACTTTTATCGGGGCCAATATGGCGCTTGTGGAACATCTCATACTGTGAATGTGTGTCAGGCATAGCTATGTCGTTGTAATGAGGTTATGGGGGTTCGTAATTTGGAGTGAGAACATTTCCGGACAACTCCTAGCCGTCCGGCACACTCTCGCAATCAATCATGGTGAACGCCGTGCAGAGTTCACCGGAAGCTCTTTATTTTCCGATCAACTCTCTGTACGCTTTCACATCATGGAGATTCTTCAACTCGTTTGGATCCTTGATGGATATTTTAATCATCCATCCCTTATCGTACGGTTCCTTGTTTACCAGTTCCGGCGATTTCTCGAGTTCCGTATTAATTGCGACAACCTCACCGGATACAGGCGCGTAGAGATCAGAGACTGCCTTCACTGCCTCGATGGTACCGAAACTTTCACCCTGTTTAACCTGCCTGCCGATTTTCGGTAATTCGATGAAGACAACATCGCCAAGTTCACCCTGGGCATATTCGGTCACACCCACAAGACCCATCTTCCCATCGACAAGAACCCACTCATGATCTTTTGTGTACTTCAGATTTTCTGGAAATGTCATAGTTTGACCTCAGTAGTAATATTAATCATGGTTGTAATGTTTTTCAATGAAACTTGTATCATAGATTCCGCCCTTAAACACTTCGTTCTGCATAACGCGCCGGTGAAACGGAATGGTCGTGTGGATACCTTCGACTGTAAATTCCTCCAGCGCACCCGCCATTTTTTGTATTGCTTCGGTTCGCGTCGGCGCTAAGACGATAAGTTTTGCGATGAGGGAGTCATAATATGGAGGAATGCGATAACCCGAGTAGCAATGTGTATCGACCCGCACGCCGAATCCGCCCGGGAGGTGAAAGCCTGTTATCTCACCCGGCGAAGGGCGAAAATCGTTTTCAGGATCCTCAGCATTGATTCTGCACTCTATCGCATGCCCGCGCGGTTTGTAGTCTTTTTTCCGCAAGCGAATCCCGCCCGCTATTTCGATCTGCATCCTCATCAGATCCATGCCCGTAACCTCTTCCGTTACCGGATGTTCAACCTGTATGCGGGTATTCATTTCCATGAAGAAAAAATTCTTGTCCTTGTCGACAAGGAATTCCATTGTCCCGGCTCCTTCATACTTCACACTTTTCACAGCTTTTACAGCCGCTGCACCCATTGCTTTTCTGATGACTGGAGTTATAATCGGTGATGGAGATTCCTCGATGAGTTTCTGGTGTCGGCGCTGTATCGTACAGTCGCGTTCATTCAAGTGAATGGCGTTTCCATATTTATCGCCGAAAACCTGAATTTCAATATGGCGCGGCTGCTCTAAAAATTTTTCGACATACATTGAAGGATTACCGAAAGCCGATTGCGCTTCACCGCTTGCCATAGCGAACGCTTTATCAAAATCCTCCTCGCCCATAACGATTCTCATCCCTTTGCCGCCGCCCCCTGCAGTCGCTTTTATCATTACGGGAAATCCTATACTCTTAGCGACTTCCAATCCTTCCTTCTCGTCTTTCACGATTCCGTCGCTTCCAGGCACGACCGGAACACCGGCTTTCTTCATCGTTTCTTTCGCGAGCGCTTTATCCCCCATAGCTGTAATTGCATCCGGAGAAGGACCAATGAATTTTATGCCCTGTACCGCACAGATCTCTGCAAATTGTGTATTCTCCGCAAGGAATCCGTATCCGGGATGGATTGCATCGGCATTGGTTATATCGGCGGCGGATATTAGACGCGGGATATGGAGGTAACTATCCTTGCTCTGGGGTGGACCGATACAGACAGCTTCGTCGGCAAAACGAACATGGAGCGAATCGCGATCCGCTTCCGAGTAAACGGCAACCGTTTTAATCCCCAGCTCCCTGCAAACACGAATAATACGGAGTGCAATCTCACCACGGTTAGCAATTAATACCTTTGTGAACACAGATTCAACTCATCAATGATTCGGGATGGAATTGCTATTCATTGATTCTGCTCGCTAGATGGGTTCGATGAGGAAGAGGACTTGATTATATTCGACCGGCTTGGCATTTTCCACCAGAATTTTTATGATTCTGCCGGAGACGTCTGATTCAATTTCATTCATTAGCTTCATCGCTTCGACGATACAGAGCACCTGTTTGGGTTGGATGATTTGACCGACCTCAACATAATTATCCGCATCCGGTGCGGGTGCTCTGTAGAAAGTGCCGACGATAGGCGATTTTATTTCAATGTATTCAGGTTCCTGCTGGACTATGGGAGCAGGTCCGGTCGGAGGGGCTTCAGCCTTGGCGGCAGGTATTGCAGCCGCAACAGGTACAGCAGGTGTGGCGTGAACATATGAAGCAGGGGGAATTCCTTTTTTGGAAATGCGTACATGCAGACCCTCTTCTTTTATCTCAATTTCATCGACAGTACTGTTCTCAACAATTCGTACTATTTTCTTCAGATAGGCAAGGTCCATAGTCAATCCTTTCTGTAGATGCTACATTACGATGACTTTACACGCTCGATATAATCGCCCGTCCTGGTATCAACTTTTATGGTATCCCCCTCATTTATGAAGAGCGGGACATTGACCATAGCGCCGGTCTCTACTTTTGCGGGTTTCTGGGCGCCGGTCGCGGTATCACCGCGTACGCCGGGGGGAGTTTCGACAACCTTCAACGCCACGGTGATGGGTATTTCAACGGACACAATTTCGTTTCCGTTTAACATGATTTTTACATTTTCACTTTCTTTAAGAAAATGCGCGCCATCACCGACCAGATACTCTTCAACGTTTATCTGATCAAAGGTTTCCTTGTCCATAAATACGTAACTCGAACCGTCGTGGTAGAGGTATTGATATTCTTTTGTTTCGATTCGCACTTGGTCCACTGCCTCACCGGCACGGAAGCGGATTTCCACTACTTTACCGGATTTCAGGCTCTTCAGCTTAGCGCGTACGAACGCCCGCCAGTTCCCCGGATTCACATGCTGGAACTCGACGATCGACCACAAATCGCCGTCCATGCGAATAGTCATACCACTACGAAAATCAGAAGTTGTTGCCATAAAACACCAACGAGTTGAAAAAAATGCAGATTAAGTGTGAATATTGGAGATTCAAAATACGAATAAGCAGGTTGAAAGTCAAGGTAAGATTTAATGATTTTTAGAGCTTTTTGATTAAAAAACTCTTAAAATCTACAATTTTTTATGTTTTTTATCACTTTTTGAAGAAAATCATATAACCGATGGAACAGCCGTTAAAAAATAGCGGGTAAACAGATGACATCCGCCTACACTGCGTTTCAGCGGACAGGCCCGTCTTCGCTACAGGAATATCCTGATAAGCTTCGGCGGACTGGCAGAAAATGCACAGGGTTTTCGCAGATTTTTATCTGTGAGCATCTGTCTAATCTGCGTTATCTGCCTGCCCGCTGACAGGCGGGTGTTCTATTAAAAAAATGTGGTATGTCAACAATACTCGCGCAACAAATGGAGTTTCGTAGTTTGTGCTGGTTGACACTCATGCTCCCACTTCTCTACCAAGTGTGTATACTTGTGTAGTTTATTGAAAAAATATAGATAATCCGAAGAATATGTTGTGATAATTATTTATCTCCTTAGTGGTTGAACTGTAAAGCCCAGAACCTGATGTTCGCTCTTGGCTAAATCTTTGATAGCGATACTCTGTTCTAAGTGCAATTTGTTCAGCGAGGAAGACCTTTACACCAGCACCCAGGTTTAGTACACTAATATCCAGTTTGTTGGAAAATCGAAAAAATAGTCTTTGAAACAAAGGAATGGAATTCCCAGTACCGTAACCTACTAGGATAAACGGTGTAACGTGAGACTCTGGAATGTGAAAGTTATATGCCAGATTGGCACTCAAGCTGAAAATGGGAGCACTTCCTTCGAATGCAGTCCAATAAAATTCTGGTTCGACCACTAATCCATCAATAACATAGTATCCTGCGCGGATGGCCATCGAGAGATATTCTTCCGCATCTGATTCTGATTTGATGGTCCCCGATGAGGTTGTGGTTTCTGATGAACCGGACGCTGAACCAAAGTTACCCGAGAGTGAAATCTCCCATGCACCTTGTTGTGTTTGTGAGTATAGTGATCCACAAACAAAAATAAGGTAAACTGTCGCAAGTATTTTGTTCATAATGCACCTTTCATAATAAATATGATATTTGTAGTTAAAAATACTTAATAACCCGAAATAGCAGAAGATATAATTTATCGCACTCTGTCATGTGATCAACCACTATCATCCGGATTTTTTTATGAAATACAGGAGGATAGACAAGTGGAATACGCTGGCTACCCTCCATCGATCCGTCGTTGTAGAGTAGGGCGGTGGCGCCTGTACATTGTAAGCTATCTCCTAAATCCGCCACATGCATCATGACGAACCAGTGTCTATGGCCACTCCGTGTGGTTTCCACCGTCCCCTCGTAGTTAGGGTCGAGGACTGGCGCAGTAGTCCGATGACTCTGTTTCCAGCCCCCGCCACGTCAAACGGAGGGTACGGATTTCCCGTCTT
>CAYGXH010000277.1:0-4691 GCA_964353675.1 uncultured Chlorobiaceae bacterium | reverse complement strand
TATGAGCCGCAGAAAACATACTTCGGAAAGGTAATGCCGGACGAACCATTGTTGAATTTCAGCTCAATGTACCACTATTATCCGCGGACAGGAAGTGCGTACATTCAGGACAAGCTCGAAGTGGAGAAGGATGGGGCGGTGGTAAACCTCGGCTTCAGGTGGGATTTTTTGGATCCCCGCAGTGAAAGACCCATCGTAGAGTACGTCCAGCCCGACACCATAACAGGCGAGTACCAGTCTCAGGTAACGCGATTCGCGAAAGCTTCGCTGAAACAGCAAATCAGTCCGAGAATGGGACTCTCATTCCCGCTTATGTGGGATATGTTATTGGTGATGAATTACGGTCACTACTTTCAATTTCCGCTGTTTGATTACCTTTATTCGGGAATTAATCCCCAGCAGTTGCGGAGCGGTGTGAGCGTCCTTGTCGGAAATCCAGATTTAAAACCGGAACGCACGCACGCATGGGAGATTGGATTGAAGTACGGGCTTGATGGAAAGACACTCCTCAGCGTGACGTATTTCAAAAAGGAGTTCATTGATCAGATCGATTCCAAGACATTCCTCCCGTCGAAAGCTCGTGCAGCCGGCGACTATGGATTTGCGGAATACATCAATAATGCCTACGCGAATGCCGAAGGTCTGGAGTTTGTTCTTTCCCGTAATCGCGACGAGAGATTATCGGGGTCAATATCGTATTCTCTCATGTGGACCGAAGGAGTGAGCGATTATGTGAATCAAGGTCTCAACCTCCATCAGTGGGGATTTCCGGTCCTCAATGAACCCTATCCGTTGAGTTGGGATCAGCTTCACACTGTGAAGGTGGCAATCGATGCACTCCTTCCATACGATGTCGTTTTTAATTTAATCTGGTCATTGAACACGGGGAGACCCTACACGTATTTTCCGACGAAGGATGGTTACACTGCCGAAGACACGACACAGCAGTTCATCCCCAACAATGCCCGTTTACCGAGCAATTCCCTCGTGAACGTCAAGGTATCCCGAAGATTCACCATCGGAGATTTTTCGGCAATACAAGTATACGGAGATATCAGAAATCTCTTCAACGTGAAAAATGCCCGCTGGGCCGATGCCAACGGTCAGATTGGAGGCCAGCTCGTAGATCCTTCGGCATATTATGACCCGCGAAGATTTTCTATAGGAGTCCGTTATGAAATGTAATATTTCTTTTCGCAATGCGCTCCTGCCTGCTGTAATCCTGTGCACCGCATTGCTCTCTCTCACCTGCAGCGAGGCTTTACCGGTTTATGAAGTGCCCGAGAGTGTCATGGCTCTTGAGGTGACCAAAGTGGAACAACTCAACGACCATGTCGCTCCTCCCCATCGACCGTCCGTCCATATCGTGCTTGTCGGGGAAAATATTTTTGATGAAGTGTTTTACGACAGCGTTAATATCCGTGGAGCGATGAGAATCTGGTGGAAACGGAAGCCGACGCGGTACCGTACTATATACCTCACGGAGAAAAATATGACGGACAGAAGCTTGATACGAAATAACCGTCTGATGCTGCTACCGGGTCAGAGGTTCTCTCTGGAAGCTTACTGGGATCTCAAAAGCGACAATGGCATGTCCCTTCTTTCTGAGATGGATTTTTCATATGCAATGCGTAGGTACTGTGACTTTAACGTCATCTGTGCCAATCCTGAAGATTTCGTGATTGAGGTGTCATTGAACGTATTTGACCGTCTGGGATATGTATCAGCCACACCGAAGGAATTCAAATATATTGGAAGAGCGTGCGTGTGTCCGGCCTATCCGCCCTGCAATCTCGGCGGCGAATGTTAATACAGAGGGAGATCATTAATCGTCATCCTCAGCAAGACGCTAAGCATAATTGAATGTGAGAGGATATTTCCCTCGTTTGCATCTTCTCATTCTAGTCTCTCATCAGTCCTCCATAGTCTGAATTATGGGAAGTTGATGGTCAGCGGTTTTTTTCGAAAAAAGCAGGCATCAATACTTATGATTCGTCAAGGAGCTGACCTTTCATTTTTCTGTGGAAGGATTTCCTGCACGATCGGGATCGGGGTTCCATGTCTTTTCTGAAGAAAATCAGTGTCATCATACCGACCCTGCAGGAGGAAAAGGTCCTGGCTGCTACACTTGAACAATTCACGCAATCTCTGCGCAAAGATTTCAGCGTTGAAATCATCGTCAGTGATGGCGGCAGTACGGACCGTACTGTTGAGATTGCACGGAAGTATGCAGATTCTGTGGTCGAACATAGTTCCGCATCGAAACAGAATATTTCTCAGGGAAGAAATAGAGGTGCAGATGCTGCACAGGGTGGGATCCTCATTTTTCTTAATGCCGACGTCATGATCGAAGAACCGGAAAAGTTCTTTTCAACCGTTCTGAGGATCATGGAAAATAGAGCCGTAGGCGGTGTAACCTGCAACGTAAATATCTATCCGGAAGAGGAGCGATTTTTTGATTGGATATTTCATAATTTCTATAACGGTTACTTCTGGTTGCTGAACATGAGCGGACTCGGTATGGGGCGGGGAGAATGTCATGTGGTTCGCAGTGATTTCTTCCATGCCATTGGAGGGTATAATAAGGATATTACGGCAGGCGAGGATTTTGAATTTTTTCTGCGTCTGCAGAAAAATGGGAAAATCATTTTCATGCGGACACTGACTGTCTTTGAATCCCCCCGAAGGTTTCGGAAATACGGTTATTTATGGGTGAGCCTCCTCTGGTTTCTGAACGCCATAGGCGTTTTATTCTTTCGGAAATCAGTAATGGATCAGTGGAAACCGGTTCGGTGATGAAATTGTTGTAATATTTGACTTTGAGGCTGTTTTTAAATATACTTTTAATGGAAAGTAGTTTTTATAAGGAACAATCATGAAGAAGCGATTTTCAACAACGACCGTAAGCATACTCATCGTTCTCGCACTCCTCATCGGAATGCAGCTGAACAAACTCATTTCCGGTGACAGTATATTCGAACAATTGACGAAATTTAAGGAAGTACTGAGTTACGCCGAGAAGTTTTACGTTGATGAAGTTGACACGCCTAAACTGGTCGAATCGGCTATTAACGGACTTCTTGCCGAGCTTGATCCGCATTCGGTATATATTCCAAAGTCTCAGATGTCGCGTGTTACCGAAGAATTTCAGGGGAGTTTTGAAGGAATTGGAGTTGAATTTGAGGTTTTAAATGATACCCTCATCGTTGTAGCACCGATCCCAGGAGGTCCGAGTGAAGCTCTCGGTATACTCTCAGGCGATAAGATTGTCAAGATCAATGATACTTCGTCTGTCAGCATCAAACGTGAGGATGTCCCGAAAAAGCTGAGGGGTCCGAAGGGAACACACGTGAAGGTCTCCATTTTCCGTGCCGGTGAGAAGGATATACTCGATTTTGATATCACGCGCGATAAAATTCCTCTCTTTAGCGTCGATGTTTCATACATGCTCACAAAAGAGGTGGGGTATATCAGCGTCAATCGGTACTCTGCAACTACTCATTCAGAGTTTGTTGAAGCTCTTACGAAACTGCAGGCGCAGGGGGCGAAGAAACTGGTTCTCGACCTGCGAAACAATCCGGGCGGGTACCTCGATCAGGCATTCAAGATGGCGAATGAACTTCTCCCCGGGGGAAAGAAAATTGTCTACACGAAAGCGCGTCGGGCGGAATTTAACGAAGACTATATGAGTACGGGAGACGGAAAGTGTACCGATCTTCCGCTCATCATTTTGGTAAATACCGGTTCGGCGTCGGCGAGTGAGATCGTTGCCGGTGCAGTGCAGGATTGGGACAGAGGATTGATCGTTGGCGAAACGACATTTGGCAAGGGATTGGTCCAACGGCAGTTCGACCTTCCCGACAAGTCTGCATTCCGGCTTACTATTGCTAAGTACTATACACCGTCCGGCAGACTCATCCAACGACCCTATGGTGCCGATCCGATGGAGTACAGACGGGCAGCCTACGACCGTGAGGAGGAGGAAGGTGAAAATATTCAGCACGAAGAAGAAAAAGACTCGTCGAGGCCCGTATTCAAGACAGCTTCTGGCCGATCTGTTTACGGCGGCGGCGGTATTACTCCCGACTACATCGTAAAAAATGATCGTGCTTCATCTTTTTACGGTCAGCTACGTGCCCGGAGCGTGTTCCGTGAGTACTCAATCCAATACGCAGATCAGAACGATAAACAGATTCGGAGCAAGCACAACGATCTTGAGGCGTACCGTTTGAACTTTGAAATCAGCGGTCAGATGATGAAAGAATTTGAATCATTTGCTGTAAAAAAAGGTGTTATGATCGATACGGTCGAGTATCAAAAGGATATGGCAATTATAAAGACGACGATTAAAGCTGAAGTTGCACGTATCCTATGGGGTTCGGAAGGGTGGTATTCGGTTATACGTGTGGAAGACGACCAGCTCCAAAAAGCACTGACACTCTTCCCCGAAGCGGAAAAAATCGCAGGCCTGTAAAGCGTGTAAGACATGCTCCGTTCATTCGTATTACATGCGTTGTATACCGGCATACTTCATATGATATGGTCCGGTATCTTATTCATAGGGATCCTGCCGGCATTTGCCTCCCCGTCTCCCGTGCATTCTCTGCCTGCTGCGGATAATGACTCACTGTTTCAAATAGGAGAGGAGCTCACGTACAATGTGAGCTATCTCGGTTTTGATATCGGCCGGA
>CAYGXH010000276.1:0-4693 GCA_964353675.1 uncultured Chlorobiaceae bacterium | reverse complement strand
CCGCACCCGTGGAAATTTCACAGGGAGAGCGGGATCCGGTCTCAACGAGTGAATCACCCGGGCCGTAAGAGCCTTGCCTACCCGCTCATACACGATCATTGTTCCTCCCCATCAGACCAGAGAACGACTCGACGTCTTCCTCACACATCACGTTGAAAATGCAACACGCTCCAAGATTCAGCAGGCGATAGAACAGGGCTTGGTTACGGTGAATGAGAAACGTGTCAAACCGAGTTACAGAATTTCCCCTTCAGAAGTAATCCATATTACAATTCCGAAACCGCCGCCGAGCGATATTTTAGCGGAAAACATTCCGCTCGATATTCTGTACGAAGATCAGGCGCTAATCGTGGTCAATAAAGCCGCAGGGATGGTGACCCACCCTGCCTATGGAAATTTTACTGGAACTCTCGTCAATGCGCTCCTCCATCATTGCAATAACCGGCTCGCGACCATCAATGACCCGACAAGACCGGGAATCGTTCATCGGCTCGATAAGGATACCTCGGGACTCATCGTCGTTGCGAAGGACGATGCCAGCCATGCATTTCTTGCGAAGCAATTTTCTCTGAGAACTATTGAACGTGAGTATTGGGCGGTCATCTGGGGTTTATTCGATAAGGGGAAGAAAAAAGGAACGATCGAGGCAGCGCTCGGTCGAAGCAAATCGGACCGGAAGAAAATCACCGTTACCACGGCCGGAAAACATGCCGTCACGGAATACGAGGTCATCGAAGAGTATGGTTACCTGTCGCTTGTGCGTCTGCACCTGAAGACAGGCCGGACACACCAGATACGGGTACATCTCCACCACATCGGCCATCCGGTTTTCGGCGATCCGACATACGGAGGCAGACGTATTGCGTGGGGCGGGACAGAAAAGAAGAAGAAAGACGAAGTACAGCAATTTTTAAATATTATACAGCGGCAGGCGCTCCATGCAAAAACACTCGGATTTGTCCACCCTACAACGCGGGAATTCATTAAATTCGATTCAGAGACTCCACCAGATATGCAGGCGCTGCTATCTTTACTACGGTCTTGAGCAGGAGTTACAGCATGCCTTCCGCACCGGTCTCCGTTCATCCTGCACATGATGCACCATACATCCAACATGTCCGCGAATTGTTTGTCGAGTATGAACATTCCCTCGGCTTCCCGCTTTGTTTTCAGAATTTCGAAAAAGAACTTGAATACCTTCCCGGAGAATATGCGCCGCCGAACGGCGCCCTATTTGTGGCAGTGCATGAATCAATAGCGGTGGGTTGTGTGGCATTGAGGCAGATCGATGATGCAACATGCGAGATGAAGAGACTATACGTCCGTCCCGCGGGCCGGGGGAAAGGAGTTGGGACAATGCTTGTGAAAACACTCATTGAAACAGCTCTACGGATCGGTTACAGGTCGATGAAATTAGATACAGTCCCATCTATGAAGGAAGCTATCCGACTGTATGTTAGTCTCGGATTCAGGCCTACGGCGCCATACCGGCAAAATCCCATTCCGGGCGCTTTATTTATGGAATTAGATTTGCAGAACTTTCCAAAGAAATGAAATTGAATGTAAAGGAATTTCTGAAGTCGAGTCCTGCGATACTTACCGAAGGATCCGTCATCGAACGCCTGCGCCGTGAACATCCTCTATTATTGGATCCGTTCGTTGCCAATGCGGCATGTATATATAATGCAGGATCGAGAGAAGTGCTCGGGATGATCTATAGACAGTACCTCGATATCGGACGTGCCACGCAACTACCGATGATGATCTTTACCCCGACATGGCGTGCGAATCCTGAACGTATAGAGCAAACCGGATTATCCGTCAAACATGTAAATCGTGATTGTACGGTTTTTCTATCAGATATCCGGAAGGAATATGCCGATTACTCATCCCGTATACTCATAGGTGGACTCATGGGCTGCAGGGGAGATGCCTATGATCCTCATTCTGCGTTAAACGGGGATGAAGCATTCCGCTTCCATCAGGCACAGGCGCGGGAATTGGCGGAAGCGGGTGTGGATTTTATGATCGCTTCGACGATTCCTTCGGTCTCTGAAGCGCTAGGTATGGCGAGAGCAATGACTCTTTTTGGGGAGTGCATCGTGAGTTTTGTCGTCCGTCGCAGCGGGTTAATCCTCGACGGGACGTCCCTCGTTGATGCGATCCGATTAATCGACTCGTCCGTCCCTGTACAACCTCTCGGCTACATGGTCAATTGTGTCCATCCGCTCGTGTTCAATGACGCTCTGGAAAATCTGGGCGGGGGAGAAGGTATTCTGAAAGAACGGCTCATCGGATTGCAGGCGAACGCATCGCAAAAATCTCCGGAAGAGTTGGATGGGAGTCCGAATCTCGTGACTGAAGATCCGGAAACCTTCGGAAAGATTCTGGATGATGTACGGCGGCGGCATGGTCTGAAAATTGCGGGGGGATGCTGCGGAACTGACAATCGACACATCGAAAAACTCGCATCGTTAGTTCGTGCGTGGTAGTCGTTCTCCTTTAAAATGTTGCGTAAAAAGTGAAGGGAGGTGGGGAAGCTTCTTACGTGAGCGCCTTCGTGAAGAACCACAATAACTGCCGTTCATATTCTTTTCCTGCGATGTCCCAGGTATTATTATGTGCAGCGCCCGGTACGGGGAGTAGTGCTTTAGGTTCGTTCGCAGCTTCATAGAGCTGGATCGAATATTCATATCTGATGAGATGATCCTCGGTTCCGTAGATAATCAGCAGGGGAATCGATATGGTTCTGACAGCATCGAGCGGCGACACATCGCTTGCCCTGAACTTCGCTCTTAGCTCCGAGTGGATAATGACGAGATTCCTGAGATAATGAAAGGGTAATTTGATCATCCGTTGCTGGTAATCGTCGAAGATCTTCCGCAGTGTTAAAAATGAATTTTCTGCGCATACGGCTGCGATCCGTTTGTCGATTGCGGCAGCCTGGATTGCAACGGCCGCGCCCATCGATGTCCCGAAGAGTCCGAATTTGCCCGGATCCAGATCAGGCCGGTTGACGACATAATTGATGATTGTCGGGACGTCGTTGCGTTCATAGTATCCGTAGGTACAGTACTTGCCGTCGCTCTTCCCATGCTGGCGTGAATCGTAAAGAAGAACGTGAAATTTATTATCGTGCATGAGTTTGGCAAAGCGGATGCCGTCAATTTTACAATCCCCTACTCCGTGGAGGTAAAAAATTGTTCCTTTTGCGCCGGGGGGAGATTTTATAAACCAGGCGCTGAGCTTCGTCCCGTCATTTGTCGTAATTACGATATCCTCGGCGGAGAGGCCCACGTCGGCGGGTGATGTCGGAAGTCCGAGTTTGCTGTAAAATTCTGCAGTTCGTTTACGCGGCTGGAGAAGGATCGTCGGTCCGACCACAAAAAGAATAATTGTGATTGATATGATAAATGCTACGGCGGCGACGATCAGTGCAATAATGAACGCCATTTGATTAACCTGGTAGAGTCATGGTTAATTTAATATAGGAAGTGAAGATTAGGAATGCAACATGAATCCGTGCCGGGGGCTTGAGCCTCGCCCGCATTCTTTGTATATTACCGCAGGCGATGAAAACACCGCTACATATTGGTTTGGTACACGACTGGCTGGTCAGCATGAGAGGAGGAGAGAAAGTATTTGAGGTGTTATGCGAGATATTTCCCGATGCTGTCGTCGGAACTCTGATTCACCGGCAGGGCTCGGTCTCGCCCATGATCGAGAATCATCGCATAAAAACTTCATTCCTCCAGAATCTTCCGTTTGCACGCGAGCGGTATCAGTATTACCTGCCCCTTTTCCCCGCAGCCATTGAGAGTCTTGATTTCAGCGATTGCGATTGCGTGATTTCAAGCAGTCATGCAGTTGCCAAAGGCGTGCGGATCGGTAAGCGGACACTGCACATATGTTACTGCCACACTCCCATGCGGTACATCTGGGATCAGTATGACAATTACTTCAACAGGGACCGATCTTCGTTTTTAGTACGAACCGGCATGAAAATCTCTTTACCGTATTTGCGGCAGTGGGATATAGATTCTTCCTCGCAGGTTACACATTTTATAGCGAATTCACAGAATGTCCGGAATCGTATTCAGCGCCTGTACAACCGAAGCGCAGAAGTTATATATCCGCCGGTAAATACAACGAGGTTTAATCTTTCTTCGAAGGATGAAGGGTATTATCTTATCGTTTCGGCGCTCGTACCTTATAAATGTATCGATATTGCCGTGGAAGCATTCAATACACTTAATGAGAAATTGGTGATTGTTGGGTCGGGTGCGGATGAGCGGAAACTCAAGTCCCGGGCGAAGAGCGCCATCGAGTTTGTGGGTTGGGTAGATGACGAGAGACTGCGGGAACTTTATGCCCGTTGTCGGGCTTTGGTATTCCCCGGTGAAGAGGATTTCGGCATTGTTCCCGTTGAAGCCATGGCGGCGGGTAAACCTGTTATCGCTTACGGAGCAGGCGGAGCGCTTGAAACCATTATTGATGGATTAACCGGGATTTTCTTCAGGGAACAGCATCCGCAACAGCTCTGTGATGCGGTGAAGCGGTTATCGAGCTACACATTCGACCCAGAGGTCATACGAAAACACGCTGCACGGTTCGATCGCAGTATTTTTCGTGAGAGAATGAAGAGATTCATTTATGAGAAGTTGGACGAGGTTTGAATCGAACTCCGCCGGAG
>CAYGXH010000275.1:0-4694 GCA_964353675.1 uncultured Chlorobiaceae bacterium | reverse complement strand
TCACTTCGTCGATTTAGTATGCTATTTAACGTATCCAAAGATGCGCGGTACTGCTTGTTACTCATTAACACTCGCGAGAGCTGTAACCGGCTCCGATCAGCAAAAATATCATCGGGATGCTTCTCAATGACGGAAATGAATTGGGATGTCGCATTATTCTTTTCTTTCAGATTCAATAGTGCCACACCCTGGTTGTATCGCACTTCCGATAACAGCGGAGAATTTGGAAATTTTATCTCAAACTCCCTGAAGACTCCGACCGCCTCACGGAACCGCTTCGTTTTTATATGTGCAATACCGAGGGAAAGGTTGGCATTGGATGCAAAATCGAGATCCGGGTAATCCTTTATAACGGTTTCATAGTACCTTACCGCCTGCTGTATGTTGTTTTCCATCTCATACGCACGTGCAAGCTGGTAATATGTTTTTCCCTGAACTGAGCGGCTCGGACTGAGGGTGAGGAGTTTATTGTACTCAATCACTGCCTCTCCGAATTCGCCCTGGCCGAAAAGAATATCACCTTTCTTGAGGAGGAGTTCCTCTCGGGAGATTCCCGCCTGTGATGAACGGAGCAGTGTGTCGATCTGGGCGACCGCGGCGGTAGGGCGACCCTCCGCTTCATATGTGTATTGTAATCCGGTGAGTGCATCGGCTACGAGCGGACTCTGAGGATATTCTTTCGGTACACGCTGGTAATATACGCGCGCGCTGTCGTACTGGCGCAAATTATAGAATGCATCTCCCATGTTGAACAGAACCCGCGGCATCAGCTGACTAAGGGGGAACTCGCCGATTAATTTCCGGAACTCAACTATAGCTTCGTTGAATTGATTTTTTGAAAAATAGGTCCACGCAATATTGAACTGTACAACCTCATTGTAGATGGAGGTTGGATACTTCATAATGAAATTCCTCAGCTGTTCGATGCCCCGCTCCGACTCACCGCGCTGTATGTATGACATTGCTATCTGGAAAGCAGCATATTCGGCATACTGGGAATTTTTCCTTAGTTCTGCCAGTGACGCGTAGAGTGAACTCGACTTTTCATACTCTCCAAGGAAGAAATAGCAATCGGCTTCGCGAAGAGTTGCATCCAGCACACGGTCGTCCTGCGGATTATTCTTCGTAAAGCTGTTGAATGCAGCTGCAGCGCTTTTAAACTTTTTTTGTTCGAAGAGGCACCATGCACGACCATAGGCTGCGTCTACTTTTTTGGGATTTTCAGGAAAAAGATTGAGCGCCTCAGTAAATGATCGCTCCGCTTCCCCGTAACGGCCATCCTGGTAAAGCGCTTCACCCCGCCAGACATATACTTCAGCCAGACGATCATGTTTGGGAAATGTTTTGAGGAGGTTGTTGAACAGGTCGGCGCTGCTCTTGAACCGTCCCAGGTGGTAAAGACATATACCTTCTTTGTACATCGATGCCGCCATGAGGTCGGACGAAGTATTCAGCTGTCGTACCCGCCCGAACGCATACTGCGCATTGGAAAAATCCCCGAGAGCCACATTTGTCTCGCCGAGCATACGATATGCGAGAGACCGGTTTTTACTTTCAGGGAACAAACGGGCTGCCAATTGAAACGCGCGCCGTGCCTCACGGTATCTTTTAGCCCGGTAGTGTGTTAAACCCATCTGGCAGTACGCCTTTTCGGCGTACAGATCGTAAGGGGAGACACGGGTGAGGGTATCAAAGCGGTCCACAGCTTCCATCGGATTTCCGTTCAGTAGAGCGAGGACGGCGCCCTGATAGAGCGCAGTAAAAGCCATCGAATCGCTGCCATGACCGAGCGAATCAAATTCCTTTAGGGCTTCTCTATATTTCCCCTGTTGTAGGAACGACCATGCAAGTCCGTATTGCACCTTGCGTACATCCCTGCTCCACGGAAAATCTTTCAGGTAGGAGCTGAATCCCTGTTCAGCTTCCGTGAACCTGCCGGATTGCAATGCGCCTTCCGTCTTTATGAGTATATATTCCTGACGCTGAGGGTATGACGGCTTGACATCCTCGAGTACCTCGACAGAATGTTCGGGAGAACCTATCCGGAGATAGAGAGAAGCGAGTCGTATTTTTGCATCAGGAATGAACCTGCTCTGAGGGAATTCGATGATATATTCCTGTAATACATCGATCGCTGAACGATATTCACGCCGCCGTTCAAAGGATAGCGCCAATCCCATGAGCACGATATCACGGTTACCGGCAACAGTGGAATCCTCGTAGGTACGCCGGAGATCGGATTCCGCAGACTGCCAGTCGCCGTCTTCCAAAAAGCACATTGCTCTCCAGAAGGTGGCTATGCGCGTTTCAGGATCCGCAGGCATTAAACGGAGGACCGTATCGAGATCTGCATGAGCGACATCCAGTCTTTCCGTCTGAAACGCACTTACTCCACGGACAAGCAGTACCTCGCGTTTCCTCCGATCGTTTGGAAAATCGTTTAAAAAATCAGTCGACCATTGGTACGCGTTCTCATACTCCTGATCTTCAAAAGAACTTTTCAGTAGAATGAATAGCGCATCGCGCCGCGCTTCCACAGAAGGGAGAACCGTGTATATTTCTTCCAACTGCTGGCGTGCAGCGTGGTATCCGCCGTTACTGAGCCACTGCTCACCCTGAGGCAATGCGTCGGGTAGTATCGACTGTTCGACACTTGGAACCTGAGCGCGGAGGACATATGCCGTGGACACCGCAATCCACAGGTAGATTATACGGATAACCATCCGCAGTCGTTGATTGCGCAAGTGCATGCTACTCCGGCACGATATCAATAATTACTGTTCGATTATAAAACCTTTCTTCGGGAAAACGGTTGTCGAATGGCGCGCGCCTGACATCTTCCCCAAATCCATACGTATCATAAGTCATGTTTTTCCTGCCGAGTCTGGCAAGCGCCTGCTCTATGACATTCATGGTTTCACGTGAACGGGCCTGGGAGAGCGAGAGATTATGACTTTCCTCTCCGATGATATCGGTGTGCCCGTGAATGATGATACTGCTGCCGTTCGGAATTAACGGGACTACCGTCTGCGTAAGGAATCTCTCGTATGTCGCGACCGTCTTGGACTGGTCGAATTCGAACAGGATACTGAACCGGTATCCGGGCGCCTCTTCAGGTTCATCGGACATGATTAGTCTCATCGAGTTCTCCTTCCTGATGATCTGCCCGTCGCTCGTCTGTCCCTCGAATACAACCTTGTAGGTCTGCTTCATTTTACTGCCGAGAATAAGCTTTCCGGGAATTCTTTCCTGCCTGGAAAGATACGGACCAAACTGCGTTACTTTTCCGCTCTCGTCCGTCATCAGGAGTGACCAGGAGGCAAAGTAGTCATCGCCGCTGGTCACATTGAAGAGGATATCGCTATCGAGAGGATCTTCCTGGAGCGAGATTATCTTGACCGGTTCCAGGAGTTCGCCTGATGTGCTGGTGATTTCCACACGACTGTCCTCCGGAGTTACCAGTTCCAGCTCACGGGTCGCCCCAGGTTGTACGGATGGAACTGAGGGCTTGGTATTTCCACGAGTCGTTATCCTCTCCGTTTCTATCCCAAAAACAACCATTAAATACCTCTTAACCGACTCGGCCATTTCCTTGCCGACCGCTTCGCCATCCTCTGACGAACCTATGAGAGTCACGGAGGTCCTGGAATATTTTCTGAGGCGATCGCCAAGTACGTTGAGAATATTATGATAGACCGTGAGTTGTCTCCGGGATCGGCCGGTCAAATCTTTCGGCTGCGGCTGAAGGAGCTGTTCCTCCTTGAACATCCGTGCCTCATCGAATGTCATCCTTTGATACCGTGAAGGGATTTCCTGAGAATCACTGTCGAAAAATATATAATTTCGCAGCGGGAAGGTTTCTTCGACTTTGCGTTCCTTCGGAATAATTCTCGGTGCACGGATGGAGAACTGAACATCGCGTTCAACTTTTGTTTTTATTTCCGAAGTGTTTCCAAATTTTATCGCAACACCAGCGCGAACTGTGGTGATGCCCCAGCTTTCCTCCGAGCGCGGTCCCTGTCCGAAGTGTAGTGAAAGGAACGGCGAAGCTACAGCCTGCCACTCGTCTGAAAATTTCGTAAGGGAAAATTCATAGCCAGCTCCGATCTGAGCGCCGATCGTCGTACCACGAACGTTATCGAAATCGCCTTTTTTCTCTCCGCCCGGCGATCGCTCAAGCGAGAATGATTTTGCCACATTAAATCCTATACGTGGTCCCGCAAAGAAGTAGAGCGGATACTCGAACGGGGCGTACCGCACCGAAGGTTCCAGACTAAGGTAGTTCATAGATGATGAGAGCGAATAAGTTGTATCGTTCGGTTTAATATCACTGAACGATCCCCCGCGTCCGTCAAATCCAAAGAACACCATTCCGCCCCAAACCGGATGCGGCCTGTACTCGACAAGGGGAGAGATGAAAAGTCCGATACCGGATCCTTTCGTGATTGCGGAGGGAAGATCCGTTGCGGAGTTGAGTGTTTTAAAATCACTGCTGTAGATATTAATATTACCGCCGAGCGCGCCCCCGAACCACCATTCTGGTTGAATCCTCTTAATGTCCTGTCCTTCTGCACTTGTATAAAAATATGCAGTAAGAAAAGCCGCGAGGGCAACCGCGCAAACGAACCGGATACATTTCATATATATTTCTACTCCTTTTGTAATACAAATTTAAATGTAATTTTTCCTGTCTG
>CAYGXH010000274.1:0-4705 GCA_964353675.1 uncultured Chlorobiaceae bacterium | reverse complement strand
GAAAGTATTCACCGATGAAAATAGTCCGCTCGAAAACGATGCGATCAATTCAATCTCTATCGGCGGACTGGGTGAAAAATGGATCTCCACAGATGCCGGTGCATACAAGTATGTAAGTAATAGTTGGGAGATAATAAAGTCACAGATTGAATATCAGACTGCCTTTGGGCCGAGCAGTAAGGTAAACTGTGTCGCTACCGGTCGCGATGGGACGGTCTGGTTCGGTATGGCAGGGGGCGGGATAAAAAGAATGATGCGGGGCTACTCAGGATCAGTATGGCAGTCGCATATAGTGCCTGATCTAACATCTGATATGGTATACAGTTTAGTTGTCGATAATACTGGACACGTATGGGCAGGCACTGCGTCCGGTTTGTCACGCTTTGTCCCGACAGGTCCGACAATTGCCGAAGGTAGATGGCTGAGGTATACATCAGGGAATAGTCCTTTATTAGACGAACCCGTCCGTGCGATGGGGCAGAGTCCTGTGGATAATTTGCTATGGATAGGAACCTATACGGAGGGTGCGATATCATACGACGGCGATGCCGACTGGAATATATATGCACCCATCAACGAGCCATTTCCGATCATATCAATGACCTTTACGTTCGGCAGGGCGATATGGTTTGGAACTTATGCTGATTGGGCATACAAATACGATGTACCCACAATGGAATGGATACAGGTCGCCGATTCTGCGCACGGCGGCGCGCTTCCTTCCAACTTTGTCAATGCAATGGCTTTCGGAAGGAACGGAGAAATATGGTTCGGGACACCAAACGGATTAACGCAATTAAAAGGTACGGAATGGAAAACCTGGACTTCAGCCGACTCGCCGCTTCCGGATAATAATGTGAAAGCGCTGGCAGTTGATGGGAAAGGAAATCTATGGATCGGTACGAGAAACGGATTGGCTGAGTTTAATGAGCTGGGGATCTTACCTTAATTATCGCCCCATCAATAGCCCCCGACTTAAGTCGGGGGCTATTGATGGATTCATAATAGTTTATTCCAGTTCTGTAGGAATTCGATTAGTAATCTCACCCCCACTCCGGATCCGCCTTTCGGGGTATAAGGCTGAGCTTCTTCAAGCATAGCTGTGCCGGCTATGTCGAGATGTACCCATTTGTAATCTTTATTTTTCGGGAGGAATTTTTTCAGGAAAAGCGCCGCGGTAATGGCACCGGCCCACTTGCCGCCCACATTCTTCACGTCTGCAATATCGCTTTTAATCTGCTTCTCATATTCCTCAAAAAGCGGAAGCTGCCATACCCGTTCGTAGGTGGTATCGCCGGCCGCTGTCAGTCTCTTCATTATCTCATCGTCGTTTCCCATCATTCCTGTAGTATGGCTTCCGAGCGCCACGACACATGCACCAGTCAATGTTGCCAGGTCGATGATCGCTGCGGGATTGTACTGCTGGGCATAAACGAGCGCATCGGCAAGAATTAAACGACCCTCTGCGTCCGTATTATCCACTTCAGAAGTCTTGCCGCCGTAATGCCTGATAATATCTCCGGGTTTCATCGCGGAACCGCTTGGTAAATTTTCAGTTGCAGGAATAAGCCCGACAATATGCAGTGGAATGCTAAGCCGTGCGGCAGCTTCTAGCGTGCCTATGACAGCCGCTGCACCGGACATATCCATTTTCATCTCTGCCATACCGGTGGAAGGTTTTATGGATATACCACCGCTGTCGAATGTTATACCCTTCCCGATGAGAACGATCGTGTCGAGATTCTTCTGTCCCTGATTATACTCGAGGATGATGAAACGCGGTGGACGAGCGCTTCCGGCATTCACTGCAAGTAGTCCGCCAAATCCTTCCTTTTCAATTCGCTTTTTATCCCATATCACGATAGAATAACCATATTTCTCCGCAGACGCGCGCGCAGTTTCTGCCAGCGTCTCGGGGTAAATTTCACACGCCGGTGCATTTGCAAGATTGCGGGCGAGAATTGTTCCTTCACAAATAATCCGCGTCTTGTTAACAATATTTTTAAGCGATTTTACTTTTTCTGCTTGTGAATCGAACAGGGTAAGAGATTTAACGCTCGATCGTTCGTTCTTTTTCTCAGTCAGGTACTTATCAAACGTATAGAGGGAAAGGACTGTGCCTTCCGTAACTGACTTTCCAATATCTTCGAACGTTATTTTACTATTTTCTAAACCGGTAGTAGCAACGCGGAAAGATACTTCCTTTAGTTTCAGCGATTGAGCATGTTTTGCGACCGACGCAGCAGAGCGTCGGAATTGTTCGCATGATATCTTCTCGATTTTTCCGATGCCTGCAAGGTATACTCGTTTTGATGGAATCGTTCCGTGGGAGAGGAATGATACGGTTTCACCCTCCTTACCGTGAAAATTCTCGAGTCGTACTATATCATCAAGCATTTTTCCAAATATTTTTTTCAAACCAGCTATCTCTGCGTCAAACAGCTTCTTGTCTTCAGGCACAAAAAGTGCGACGGCATCGGTACGGAGTTGCCGGAGGGTTGTCTGTACGGCTTGAATCTTCATAGCTTCCTCGTTGTAATGGTATGAATTATTGCGTGAGTCATTTAAAGTATTATTTCTACTGCCCGATAATGGGGATAACATTCCCCTCGCTGTACTGGATGGCGCGCTCTATGACGAGAGGCAGGATTTCATCCAATTGTTTATCGAAGAGCCGGGCGCCGGCAGCGTTCAGATGGCCGTTGCCGCCGAATTCTTTTGCAAGCTGGTTAATCGGAATGGTCCCTTTCGAGCGAAAACTGATTTTGATTCCTTTCTTCAACTCGTTGAAAAGAATTCCGATCGTAACACCGCGTATGCTCATCGGGTAGACTGTAAAATTATCGGTTTCCACTTCAGTTGTGCTTGTATCCCTGAACATTTTTTGCGTGCACACCATATACGCGACTTTTCCGTTGGGGGAAATTCTGATCGAGTCCAGTGCCTCACCGAGAAGCCGCATACGTCCTGCTGTCCAGTCTTCATATACATTCGAAAATATTTCGGTAGGGTTTGCACCTGCCGCTATAAGATCGGATGCGATCATGTGAGTTTCAGGGTCTGTGCGGGGATAGCGGAATGAACCGGTATCGGTCATGATTGCCGTGTACAGACCTGTGGCAATTTCTTTTGTCAGCTTTATGTCCTTCGAATGGCGTAGAAGCGCGTATATGATCTCTCCGGTTGATGTCGCATCGTCGTCGATAAGATAATAATCGCCGAAAGGATGGGGGTCGAGATGATGGTCGATTACAACTTTTACTGCTTTGGACTGCAGAACAAACGGCTCAAGACTTCTAAGTCGTTCCGGTTGATTTGTATCCACTATACATATGCAGTCGGCATCTATTATATATTTTGAATGTTTTTCCGGATCGAAATGGAGAATTTTATTTCCGGGATCCATCCATAGATAATTGTCGGGTGTGGTGTTGTGATTGAGAATGGTAACGCTTTTTCCAAGCTGCTGCAGCGAAGAAGCGAGGGCAAGTTCAGAGCCAAGTGCATCGCCGTCAGGATTAACATGTGTTGTGATAACGACCGTACGAAAGCGGTGGAACAGTGCAGATACTTCAGCTATTGTGCTTGTATTGCCCACGTTTCTCCGTGTTTGAGTAGTTTATCAAGATCGCCTTCACCGTTGCTCTCGATGGAATGTTTAATCTGCCGGTTGACCTCCTCCTCATAGAGCGGTCTGTCTGCGGTGAAGAGGACACCGATCGGTCGCGGTAATCCTGGAATATTCGACATTCTCGCTAGTATAAATGGAAGCATCGTGTCATTCTCATTATGAACAATGAGATCGTTAACTGAATGTTTGCCATCGCTGAGAGAGACAACTACTGGAGTAAATCCGTCGAGCTTTAAACCTTTTGATTTACCGCTCCCAAACACCATCGGTTTACCATGCTCAAGGGAAAGGACATTATCATCCTTTGTTTCCTTCTCGGTGAAGGTTAAAAAGGCGCCGTCGTTGAAAACGTTGCAGTTTTGGTAGACTTCAACAAAGGATGTGCCGCGGTGTTGAGCCGCCCGCTTGATTATCGTCTGTAAATGCTTCGGGTCTCGGTCAAGCGACCGCGCGACAAATGAAGCTTCTGCGCCGAGTGCAACAAGCAGAGGGTTGAAAGGGTGGTCAGGCGAGCCGTAGGGGCTTGATTTTGTGATCTTTCCGAATTCCGATGTCGGTGAGTACTGTCCCTTCGTAAGACCATATATCTGATTGTTGAATAGAAGTATCTTGACATCGATGTTACGTCGGCATATGTGAATGAAATGGTTGCCGCCAATGCTGAGACCATCGCCGTCACCGGTAGCCACCCAGACGGAAAGATCCGGTCTTGCAATTTTCACTCCGCTGGCAATCGCTGCCGCCCGGCCATGGATACCATGAAATCCGTATGTATCCATGTAGTAAGGGAAGCGACTCGAGCATCCGATCCCGGAGACGAATACAATATTGTGTTTCGGAATATTCAGTTCAGGAAGAATCCTTTGTACCTGTGCAAGTATCGAGTAATCGCCGCATCCGGGGCACCATCGCACATCCTGGTCGGATTGGAAATCCTTCGGTGTGTACTTCTGTACCCGGGCTTTTTTACTCATCTGCAGTATTTCATCAATCATGCGCATGGTCGGTCTCATTGCAGAATTTCATCAATTTTCATTTCAATGAGAGGGTGTATAATTGTATCGAGAGACTTGC
>CAYGXH010000273.1:0-4708 GCA_964353675.1 uncultured Chlorobiaceae bacterium | reverse complement strand
ATCCGCCTCACACACCCACATCATTATTTCACGCATTTATCAATGGGAGGATCTATGCGATATACTGCCTTTATTTTTATTTTCATAATTGTATACACAGGAAATTCACAGATTTCTCAATTTCCTTACATAGAACGCTTTGATAGTGTCATCGTTCCGGAACTGCCGTCAGGATGGGAATCAACAACTCAACGCTCTCCTATGGGTGATTTCGTTACTATACAATCCTCTGCATATTCAGATTCCATCGCAGTTGTTTGCACGAACGCAAAGATTGAACAGTGTCTTTACTCTCCCCATCTCGATTTTTCACAGAGTCAAGCCGACAGCCTGACGTTCTATGAACGCAGGACAGCCAGTCATAACTCAGATATTCTCGTTGAAGCTTCACTTGACGGAGGAATTCAGTACTTACTCCGCGTGAGTGATACACTCCGCAATCCGATGACGACATCGTACATTTACCGATCATTCAAACTCCCCGAAATGCTATCCGGCCATAATGCGGTAAGAATACGATGGCGCGTCATCGGTAACGGAACAGGATCATCAGGGACG
Source organism: uncultured Chlorobiaceae bacterium (assembly GCA_964353675.1). Classification (GTDB taxonomy): domain Bacteria; phylum Bacteroidota; class Ignavibacteria; order UBA10030; family SZUA-254; genus CAYGXH01. The sequence goes on along the minus strand of CAYGXH010000273.1, from coordinate 4,150 downwards.
GTACGGTTCGACGATATTAACTTTTCTGCTCTCCACGCTCTTGATGCAGCAGTAAGTGGTCTGGAAATCGATCCTCCGTTTCCGATCACCGGTGATGATGTGAGAATCGGCGCCATCATAAAGAACGCAGGATTAATGCCGTTAACAGGCATTCACACCGAAATCTATACCGACATCAACGACGATGGTTTTTATGAACCATCTGAAATTCTCGCAAGCGAAGTTACAACGCAATCACTGAACACGGGAGATACGGTGCATGTCCGTTGCCAACTTCCTCAAGTTTCTTCCGGAATAAAGAAAATTATAGTTACCTGCTATCACGAGGATGACACCAACACATCAAACGACAGCGGGAAATTCGCAATTGATATAGGATATCCGCCCATGGCGTGCATCATCAATGAAATAATGTACGATCCACTCTCGGGGAACGCCGAATATATAGAGATTAGTAATACGGGTGAAAACCGAGTTGATATTATGGGTTGGAAATTATCGGACGAACAAAACCGGGAGTCCAGATCAGCCAGGTATGTAATCACCGATACGGCGAGGTACATCAGCGGAGGTGAATTTATCATCGTCGCGAGCGATTCATCCATATACGACCGGTTTCCCTACCTTCGGGATTCGGGATTTATGGTATTTATCCGGAAAAATAGCTTCAGCCTGAGCAACGATGGAGATGACATAATCCTCTCAGACCGGTGCAACAGATGTATCGACAGCGTTCACTACAATCCGACCTGGCATAATCCTTACATCGAAGATTGTACCGGACGATCGTTGGAACGGGTGAATTCACGACACGGTAGTAACGAGCGGAATACTTGGGGAACAAGCGCCGCTGCTTCAGGCGGCACACCTGCATTAATGAATTCCCTCTTTACGACATCTCTGCCAAAAAATACGATAATATCCTCATCCCCCAATCCGTTCTCACCCGACGGCGATGGATTTGAGGATTTGACCATCGTGCAGTACCGCCTTACTGTGAATATTTCCCTGATTCGTCTGCGGATTTTCGATGAGCGAGGCCGGTTGATTCGAACGCTTGCCGATGGTGAACCGAGCGGACCGCACGGAGAGCAGATATGGGATGGATACAACGAAAAACGTCAGCGTGTGTGCATCGGACTCTATGTCGTTCTTCTTGAAGCGCTCGACGCAAACGGAACAACGATTGAAAGCATAAAGTCTGTTATTGCAGTGGCGGCGAAAATGTGAGTATGAGTAGCGAATCAGCGGGGAGAAAAAAGGATGTAAAGTTGACCGATGTCACTGTGTGATGGAGTTCTATCCTATTCCTTCTTAGGACTGCCGGAATTTTTCTCTTCGGGTTTGTGATCCTTTTTAGATTCTGACTTTGTGCCTGCGGACGATGCGCCTAAAGGCTTTTTTTCTTTGTAATCGGTAATATAGAAACCGCTTCCCTTGAACACGAGGCCTGTTCCCCCTCCTATGATACGGGAGAGCGAGTGATTATGACACTCGGGACACACCACGAGCGGAGGGTCTGACATTTTCTCTAACTCCTCGAATTCGTGGCGGCATGATTTACATCGATAATGGTAGGTAGGCATAGAAACCGTCTCCTGCTGCAATTTAGAATTGAATTGCCTAAAATATAACAAGTTGAATGATGATTCCCAAATATCCGATGTTTGTTTTCACTGGTTTTTTTTGTACAATACACTGACAAATGACCGGATCTGTCTGCTGACGATCTCTCATCATCACGCTTCACGCCGTTCTTTCATATCAAAATATTTTATTGAAAGTGAGGAATTATACATCATGAACATGAGTCGGCTGGCACTCTCGATAGCTGAATCACCCACCCTGAAGCTCAATGAGAAAGCCCGTGTGCTCAGAGAACAGGGAGAAGCAGTCATTAATCTGACCGTAGGAGAACCGAAGAACAGAGTTCCGCAGACTGCTGTCGACGGAGTGAGTGAAATTCTGAAAAAAGGGAGTATTAAATATAGCCCGACCGCAGGAGATCCCACGCTAAAGCGAGCCATTATTTCGTACACCGAGCAAAATTACGGGCGGACTGTTCGCCCGGCTAATATTATCATTTCTGCCGGCGCCAAACATTCATTATCCACACTAATGCTGACACTGCTCGATCCGGGTGATGAAATTATTCTCATCGCACCATACTGGGTAAGCTACCCTGAAATGGCGAAACTCGCGGGCGCGAAAACGGTCATAGTTCAGCCGGCGGATAATTTCCAACCGACTATCAAGGAAATCGAACGCGCTGTTACGCCGAAAACGAAAGCGATTCTGGTAAACAGCCCCAACAATCCTTCCGGCGTCGTCTACGGAGAGGAATTCATCGGAAGCGCCGTGGATCTCTGTGAGACAAAGGGTATCTACCTCATCATGGATGATATTTATCATAAGCTGATCTTCGACGGAAAACCTCACATACCGGCGTATAAATTTACCACGAAGGACATTGAGTCGACCCGTATAATAATCATAAACGGAATATCAAAAATGTACGGCATGACCGGATTCCGGCTCGGATGGACAATTGCAGGCAAAGAAATTGTTTCAACGATGACGAACATACAGGGACAGACAATTACCTGCGTCTCGAGCCTGCTTCAAGCAGGAGCAGAAGGCGCACTTACCGGTTCGCAGGATTGTGTCGCTGAGCTGCTCAGAACCATAGAGAACAATCGCAGCATTGTTATGCGGAAACTTCCGACAATTACAGGTGTCATCGCGACTGAGCCCCAGGGGGCATTTTACTGTTTTCCCGATTTCCGTCACTACTCCAACGATTCCCTTCAACTATGCGAGTTCCTCCTTGAGAAGGCGCTTGTTCTGACCGTGCCGGGGAAAGAATTCGGCACCGAAGGGTACTTGCGCCTGAGTTTTGCCGGCAATGCCAAAGAAATTGAAGAAGGTATCGAAAGAATACGGTGGGCTCTCGATCCCAATGCCCCTTCAGAGATTTATATCGGAGAGCGAAAAGTAATCAGAAACTGGAAAGGATGAACTATGAACGTACCGAACTACGTAAAAAATGAGAACGCCCAAAAATGGATAGAAGAAATAACATCTCTTTGCTGTCCGGACAGGATTCACTGGTGCGATGGTTCTCAGGCGGAATATGACAAGCTCTGCCTTGAAATGGTCGCATCAGGGACATTCACTAAACTTAATGAAAACAAACGACCAAATTGTTTTTTAGCCCGTTCGGATCAGGGCGACGTAGCGCGGGTTGAAGACCGGACATTTATATGCAGTAAGAATAAAGATGATGCCGGTCCGACGAATAACTGGGTAGATCCCACGGAAATGAAGACGACACTCCGCCGGCTCTTTCAGGGATCCATGAAGGGACGTACACTCTATGTCATCCCGTACAGTATGGGACCCATCGGTTCGCACATTGCTCACATCGGCATTGAAATAACCGATTCTCCCTACGTTGTTGTTAATATGAGAATCATGACCCGCATGGGGAAAGCCGTATGGGATGTATTAGGAAACGGGGATTATGTCGAATGCCTCCATTCGGTAGGCATGCCGCTCGCACCAGGACAGAAAGATGTGCCGTGGCCATGCAACAAAGATAACAAATACATTGTCCACTTCCCTGAAGAACGCTCGATCTGGTCCTTCGGCAGCGGATACGGCGGGAATGCACTTCTAGGGAAAAAATGCTTTTCACTAAGGATCGCCTCAGTCATGGCAAGGGACGAAGGGTGGCTGGCTGAACACATGTTAATCTTAGGCGTAGAGTCTCCGGATGGAAAGAAGACATATATTGCCGCCGCGTTTCCGAGCGCCTGCGGAAAGACGAATCTCGCAATGCTCATACCACCTTCTTCATTTAAAGGGTGGAAGGTCACCACAGTCGGCGACGATATTGCGTGGATCAAACTGGGAAATGATGGAAAGCTCTATGCTATCAATCCGGAAAATGGCTACTTCGGTGTAGCGCCAGGTACTTCTGAAAAGTCTAACCCGAATGCGATGGCGACTATCACACGAAACAGTATATTCACAAATGTCGGCTTAACACCGGATGGAGACGTCTGGTGGGAAGGAATGACAAAAATACCGCCGCCCGAGCTTATCGATTGGACCGGGCAGCACTGGACACCTGATTCAGGCCGCAAGG
>CAYGXH010000272.1:0-4716 GCA_964353675.1 uncultured Chlorobiaceae bacterium | reverse complement strand
CTGCTCTCTCAATATAATTCCATACCGATTCGATGCCGGGGAAGTGTATGTCGACAGAAGGACTGAAATAGACAATCGGTATGGAATTCATACCAATCATTATTTCTCGTTATAAGTCTTCTACTTTTCTAGACGGGCTAAGCAGTTCAAATGCTTTGTCGATTTCTGCATGAGTCCCGATAAGTACGAGATTGTCTCCGGCTTCAATTCTTAAGTCAGGAGGCGGATTTGTCGTTGGAATATTATCGCGCACGACGGCAATGATGGTGCTTCCCGAGAGGAAGCGGAGGTTTAATTCCTTTAATGTCTTCCCGCATGCGGGAGAATCCTGCAGTACCAGAAATGTATCAGTAGTACCAGCCGCTAAAATTGAGGCAATCTGATCTACGGTAGCATCGGGGAGTTTTAGACCACGCAACATTCCGTAGCCCTCGCGCCGGATGAGGTCAACCTGAGTCGTTATGATGTTCCGCGGGAGATGATACTGCCTCAGCACTCGTGTAAATATTTCAATGGATGTTTCAAAATCCTCAGATACGACTTGATCCGCACCCAGTTTATAAAGATCTTCGATTTCCGACGCGTAACGTGTACGAACGATGATGTGTACCTCGGGATTCATCATACGTGAGCCGTACAGACACCTCCTTGTTGAAGCGGGGTCCGAAAGGGCGATTACGAAAACCCGTGCCTGTTCAATTCGGAGCGCTGTGAGTATGTCGTCCCGTGTAACGTCGCCGTATATTATATTCATGCCCCCCTGACGCGCTTCCCGTACTGTATCACCGTTCAGGTCTACGATAATATGCTGTATTCCGGTTTCCTTTAGGACTGTTACAAGATTTTTACCGCATAGACCGTACCCCGCTATCACGACATGATTCCGAAGTCCCTGGATTTTCGTTTCAACTGGAATTTCCGTTGCGATAAATTTTATTCTGAATTTTGATGCGAATCGCTCCGGGATCACGCTCTGTACCTTGTCGGCTATTTTTGCCGAAAATTCAAACAAGAGCGGACTCGCAAGCATGGTGAGTATCGAAGAACCAAGGAACAACTGATATGTGGTTTCGTCGATCAGAGACGAAGACATTCCAGGTACAGCGAGAAGAAATGAAAATTCACCGATTTGAGCCAATGAAAGTCCGACGATAACGGAGGTACGAACCGGGAAGGAGAGATTGAGAACGAGCAGAAAATTTATGAAGAATTTCAGTGCAATAATAACAGCAGTTAATCCGACCACGAGGAGGGACGATTGGAACACGAATCCGATATTGAGAAGCATGCCTATCGATATGAAAAAAAGACTGCTCAAGGCATCCCGGAACGGAAGCGCTGCCCCTACAATTTCATACGAATACTCTGATTCGGAAAGTACAAGCCCGGCAATGAATGCCCCAAGTGCAAGTGAAAGTCCGAAATACGATGTTATCATCGCCGTCCCCAGACATGAGAACACTATTCCCAGAACGAACAATTCCCGACTTCTTACCTTTACGAGGTACTCGATAAGTTTCGGCATGAGATACAATGCAGCGGCAATTATGACGCCGACAGCAATCAGGGAGACTAGTATTTGTGAGAGAAAATCACTCCATGTGATCGATTCTGAAGCCGAAAGCATCGGAATCAGGAGCATCATCGGAATGATGCAGAGATCCTGGAAAAGGAGAATGCCGATTGATATTTTTCCGTGCGGCGTGTCCGTGCCATCTTTTTCCGAAAGCAACTTCATGACAATCGCGGTACTGCTGAGAGAGACCAGAAATCCCAGAAAGAGAGCTTGGGCAGGAGCAATCCCCGAGAATAATCCGATTGCGAATACCAGTGCAACGGTGACCAATACCTGCAATCCCCCGCCTAGCAGAACAATTGTTTTTATCTTCTTCAGCGCACGGAGGGAAAATTCGAGGCCGATTGTAAACAGAAGCAGTACGATGCCAACCTCGGCAAGAATATTGACTGCTTCGATGTTTCGTATTAATTTTATACCGTAGGGACCGATCAGCATTCCGCTGATGAGAAAACCGACGAGCGGGGGTATGTGGATTTTCTTGAAGAGCGGTATGACGATCAGCGTCGCCGCCGAGAGGAGAACAAGCTCCCATAAAATACTGAAATCGTGCATGTTCCTTATGAATTCTTTTACTTACGAAGGCACATTAATACTCCGTCAAAGATTGACAGATCGATCCTTCTCATACGGATGAAAATTACATTTTATTTTTGTTTCGTTTTACCAACGACGTAAATATATCGCAATGAGGTTAATCCTGTGTTGTAAATATCATGTTCCCGGTGAGGCGGACAATATAATACGACATTCTTATCGATGGCGAGGGTATCTCCCCCTGTGATTCTCATTTCACCATTTCCTTCTAACACGACCACAAACTCTTCGTAATCTTCGGTATTGTGTTTAACCAAATCGTAAAGATTCCCCTTTCTAAATCATGTTGTTATGTTTCATATAGTTAAAACCTTTTTTCAAAAGAACAACAATCAAAATAATGAACCCAGAGATTGCAAGAATAATACCCGGCGTCCAATTATTTTGTACTTTGGGTAAAAATGGGAGAATGCACTCTTCAAATTTCTGATAACTTGCTTGTTTTAACCAGCCATTCCGGATATATCCTTGGGGATCTATTATAATCGACATAGGTCCAACAAAACATTGATAGGGTGGAATTAAAGAATCTTCTCCAACAGTTGTTTTGATTCCCTCTATTGTATTTCCGTCCATCTTCCTTGCTTCAAAATACCTGGCTGCATCTTCGACCGATAAATTACAGACGTAAATCACCACCAACCCTCTGTCTAAATAATCTTTCTGAAGTTGACTAACATCATGCATCTCTGCCTCGCAGGGTTTGCATCCTCGGTACCAGAATTTGAGAAGTACCGTTTTACCGAGGTAGTCCATAAGAGTTTGGGTTGTTTTTGTTTCGAGGTTTATGAACTTTAGATTGGGTGACCTTTTCCCAATCGCTTTGCTAATATTTTCTTCAACATTTTTCACATTTTCGTTGATATCAGATTGGGTAATAGTAAGAGTAGTATTTTGAGTAAAAGATACAACAGGAGACAGAATTACCAGAATAGTAAGGCAAACTGCGATGCAGAATATCCTTATTGTAGTAGGATTGAAATTCATTCTATTTCTCTCCCACACGAAACTCTACCCACGGCTGAGAGGGACGATCTTTGAGAATGCCTGTCATACAGTCGAACTGCGGATGTGCTTCATAAAATTTCTTTGCATCGAATGCCATGGTGACCCGATTGTTACTTTATTTTATCCACACAGTTTTAATGTTCACAAATTCCCTGATACCGTGCATGCCCAGTTCCCGCCCATAACCGGAATGTTTTACGCCACCGAACGGTAATCGCGGATCCGATACGACCATGCCATTGACGAATACCAATCCGGCTTCGAGTTCTTTTATCAAATAATTTTTCTCCTCTTCTATGTTGGTCCAAACGGAACTGCCAAGTCCAAAAGACGAATCGTTAGCAATCGCAATTGCTTCCTCGGGATTATCTACACTGAAAAAAAGCGCTACTGGCCCGAAAATTTCCTCCCTGTATGCCGGGGAATCGTGGGGAATTTCAGTGAGGATGGTCGGTGCGTAATAATACCCTGGTTGATCAAGACGCCTACCGCCGCACACCAGTTTTGCCCCTTTACGGATACTTTCCTGAACCTGCAGATCGAGTTGTTCAAGTATTTCGGCGGTCGCAAGAGGACCGACATCCACGCCGTCTGCCATAGGATCGCCGATTTGTAGCGATTCCATCCGCATGAGGAATTCCTGTAGAAAGGGATTGTATACTTCTTTATGTACGATAAACCGTTTCGCGGCAATGCACGATTGACCGTTGTTCACCATGCGGGCTTTCACTCCTTCCGCAGCAGCATCGTTGATGTTTGCACTCGGCATGACGATAAATGGATCACTGCCTCCCAGTTCCAATACAGTTTTCTTTATTGCTCTTCCTGCGAGAGATGCAACAGCGCTCCCTGCCGATTCGCTGCCCGTGAGTGTTATCCCTTTCACCCGTTGATCGGCAATGATCCTGGGAATGATCTCCGGTCCGATGAGGAGGGTCTGAAATATACCGTCTGGAAAACCGGCACGGTGGAATATATCCGCGATGGCGAGAGCGCATTGAGGTACATTTGACGCATGCTTTAGCAACCCGACGTTGCCAGCCATGAGTGCGGGAGCGGCAAAACGGAACACTTGCCAGAACGGGAAATTCCATGGCATGACTGCGAGGATGATACCCAAAGGTTGATAGTGAAGGTAACTCTTCAGCGCGGTGGTCGATATAATTTCGTCTGCGAGAAATCGTTCTGCGTTTTCGGCATAGTACCTGCATGCCCATGCACATTTGAGGACCTCTTCGCTAGCTGACCAAAGCGGTTTACCCATCTCCTTCGTCATGAAAACAGCGAACTGCAGTTTTTCTTTTTCAAGAATGTCGGCCGCCTTGATCATCATACCGGCTCGGATGGTATATGATGTCTTTCGATAACTTTGGAATGCCTGATCCGCCCGTGAGATCTTATCCTCAACCTCAGATTGACTTAACGGTGTAAATGATTTTTCGAGTTCACCCGTTGCAGGATTTACACTCTTTATCGGCATAGCAGTATGTACCTATATTCCCTAACATGTTATTGCCCCGGTACCTCAGGTGTTT
>CAYGXH010000271.1:0-4733 GCA_964353675.1 uncultured Chlorobiaceae bacterium | reverse complement strand
AGATATAGGCGCCGGCACCGCGTACGATGTAGATATCCGTTGAAAACGAGGAACCGAGGATCGCATTCCCGATATAATTCTTCGCGTACGCATCCTCGATTGCTTTCTGAAGCAGTTTGATCCATTTTACATATTCACCGCGGATATATACATAAATGGTTTGAACACCCATTGCATATGCTGCAATCAACGAACCTTCTATGAAAAGGTGGGGATTATATTCGAAAATCTGTCTGTCTTTGAAAGTCCCTGGCTCCCCTTCGTCACCGTTCGCACAAAGGTATTTAGGTTTCGCGCTCTGCTTGGGCATAAACGACCACTTGAGACCAGTCGAAAATCCTGCGCCTCCCCGTCCTTTGAGATTCGACTTCTTTACCTCCTCGATGACTTCATCCTGTTTCATACCGATGGCTTTGCGAAGCGCCTGATAACCGCCATTTTGCTCATACACATCAAGCCTGTGGAGTTGCGGTATATCGGGGAGCAGTAATTTTTCAGTGAAGTTAGTCATGGTCACTGCAGTCTGCGCAATAATTCATCGATCTTTTCTTCCGTAAGATTTTCGTAGTAATCGTCGTTTACCTGCATCATCGGAGCCGTTCCGCATGAGCCGAGACATTCCACCTCAGTTACGGTGAATTTTTTATCCTGAGTTGTTTCTCCGACGCGTACATTGAGCTTGCGGCAGATGTATTCGGAGAGTTTCTCAGCGCCCAGAAGTTGGCACGATACGTTCGTACACATCTGAATGTGGAACTTGCCGACAGGTTTTCTGTTGAACATTGTATAGAACGACACGACACCATAAACGTGATTGACCGGAAGTTCAAGAAGTTTCGCGATTTCTTCCACAGCCTGATCCGATATCCAACCTTGTTCCTCCTGGATTATCCAGAGAACAGGAATCGTCAGCGCTTTCGAATTCGGAAAGCGCTTTCTGAGTTCTTCAACTTTCTTTATATTTTCTTTTGAAATCATTCCAATTCCAAAAAACAAATCAGGTCCGACCGAATCTGTTATTAATTATTTCCTGCATCTTTGCTTGTTTATTTATCCGCTTCGCCCATGACAGGGTCGAGACTCCCTATAACTGCGACGACATCAGAAATCATTCCGCCCCTCAGCATCATAGGCAATGACTGGATATTGTAGAATGACGGAGATCGTATTTTCAGACGCCACGGGTGCCCTTCTCCCTTGCTCTGGATATAAAAACCTAGTTCTCCTTTGGATGCTTCGATTGCATGGTACACTTCTCCGGAAGGCGGATTGATACCAAAGTTGATGATCATGAAGTCGTGGATAAGTTCTTCCATCTTGCCGTAGACCCGTTCTTTTGAGGGCAGGACCTTCTTTGGGTCGTGGGAATGTATCGGACCTTTCGGCATTTTTTCAAGTGCCTGCCAGAGAATGCTGATACTTTCATGCATTTCATGTACCCTGACGTAAAACCGGGCAAGTACGTCGCCGTCGTTATACACCGGCACATGAAAATCAAATTGGTCATACACCAGATAGGGCTCATCCCTCCGAAGATCGTGATCGACACCAACAGCCCGGAGCAAGGGACCCGTCAATCCTATCGCTATGGAGTCTTCCCGTGAAACATGGCCGATTCCCTCGCACCTGTCAATGAAAATTCGATTGCGTACAAGAACTTTTTCACACTCATTGATTGCTGCGGGAGCCTGTTCGAGGTACTGCTTCGTGAGAGAAATTACTTCATCCGACATATCTTGTGCGAGTCCGCCGACACGTGTGAAGCTTGTCGTGAACCGGACGCCAGTGAGGACATCCCAGATACTCTGTATTTTCTCACGCTCACGGAAAGCCCAGAGGAGTACGGTAACGGCGCCGACATCCATCGCCATAGAGCCTATCCAGACGAGGTGTGAAGCGAGTCTGGCAAGTTCAGCGCAAATAACACGTATATACTGTGCCCGGGGCGGCGCTTCGATCCCGCATAATTTTTCCACCGCGAGGACGTACGCGACATTATTTGCGAGGGGTGATAGGTAGTCGAGTCGGTCAGTATGAGGAATGAATTCGTGGTACGTCATATTTTCCGCAAGTTTTTCATACCCCCTGTGGAGATATCCCATATCCGGGACTGCCGCAACAATGGTTTCACCGTCGAGGCGGATGAGCAGTCGGAGAACACCGTGCGTAGCCGGATGCTGAGGACCCATATTGAGAACCATCTCGCTCTCGAGGGCATCGTCGAATATAACAGTAGTATGCTGATTCTCTAGGGCTTTGAGAATTTTCTGACGGGCATCGTGATGTTTGGGATCCATTCTCGCCTGTTTCTCCGATTATTTTCTGGGAAGCGATAGGGATCCGGGTATACCCATAAGCGGGAAATCTTTTCTAAGCGGATGGTGCTCAAATTCTTCGGGCATGTAGATCCGGCGGAGATCCGGGTGTCCGTCGAATATAAGTCCGAACATATCATGAGCTTCGCGTTCGGCAAAGTCTGCCGCAGGCCAGATCCCAGAAACCGTCGGCACGTGCGGCGTTGTTTCGCTGACTGCCACTTTCAGACGAAACCGTAATTTATTTACCAACGAGTACAGATTATAGATCACCTCGTACCGATCGCCGGGCTGGTACCTGTCGGCTCCGCAGAGATCACGCAGGGAGTCGATCTTTAATTCAGCGTCGTCTCGCAGGAACCGGCAAACGGCTGCGATATCCTCCCTTTTCACTGCGATAGTGAGTTCTCCGCGAAACTCGATAACACCCTCAATCGAAGACCGGAATTGCGCTTTAAGTTTTTCGAGCAGTTTCTGTTTCATGCTTTGCCGAATTATCAAGGATAAATACTTTTTCTTTCTGACCCGGTTTTTCACCGCTTGCGATTTTTCTCTGAACCGCCATCAGACCCTGAAGAAGATTTTCCGGCCGCGGCGGACAGCCTGCTACATAGACATCGACCGGCAGGAACAGATCAATTCCCTGTACGACGGAATAAACGCGGTACATTCCGCCCGTAGATGTGCAGGCGCCCATTGCGATTACCCATTTCGGATCCGGCATCTGGTCATAAATTTTTCTGACCACGTGGGACATTTTATATGTAACCGTACCAGCTACGATCATCAAATCGCTCTGACGGGGAGAAAACCGGAATGCTTCGGAACCGAATCGGGCAATATCGTACTTCGGATCGGTGACCGACATCATCTCGATCGCACAGCAGGAAATTCCCATCGGCATCGGCCAGAGGGAATTCTTTCGCGCCCATGCAATAATGGCATTAAGCTTGGTTATAAGAAAAGGCTCGTTAGAAACCATTAATCCCATTTCAACGCATCCTTCTTCCAGACGTATAAAAATCCAACTAACAATATCATAATGAATATCAACATCTCAATAAAACCAAATACTCCAAGCTCACGGAAGTTTACTGCCCAAGGGTAAATAAAAACAACTTCAATATCAAATATGATGAACAGCATAGTAACCATATAGTATTTTACCGATATACGTTCGCGTGCGGTTTTGATCGGTTCCATCCCACTCTCGTAGGTTGAAAGCTTTACTTCATTGGGATTCTTCGGTCCAAACCACTCGCTGACTTTGGATAATACAATCGCAAAAGTCACGCCGAACACGATCATGATACCGATGGGGATATACTGTTCAAGCATGAATTGACTGAGGGAAAATAATTTTTGTCTCAATTATAATATGAAAATTCGACGATATAAGCAAACCTTCTAATTCGTGTAATATTTACACAATTCGACTATATTATCCGTTATATGTCCCTTATCAAACGCGTGCCATTGTGATGTGATAAAGGATGATTCCCACTGCGATTCCAACATTTAACGACTCGGCGCTTCCGAATTTCGGAATGGTAATTTTTAAATCGGCTATATCCTCAATTGAAGGAGATACACCATGCGCCTCATTACCGAAAATAATTAGTGATCTTTTCGGCAGCTGGAAATCCGATAATGGCACACCACCCTCTACAACCGCTGTGATAATATTGATATCTCTCGACCGTGCATCTTTTAATACTGACAGTATATCGACATCTGGAAAAACTGGGAGATGAAAAAGGGAGCCCATAGTTGACCGGACCACCTTTTGATTGTAGATCTCAACTGTATCACCACTTAGAAACACCGCATTGATACCGAACCAATCGCAAGTTCGGATGATAGTCCCAACATTTCCCGGATCAGAAATATCATCTAACCCGACCAGAATAGGATGAGACGGCAGGTTGTTCCAGAGGTCTGCCATGGATGATTGTTGTTCCCTCACAATGGCGACGATCCCCTGTGATGATACAGTATCGCATAGGATTTTAAATTCCTTTTCGGGAATTTTGTATGTCGGAATATGTTTATATACGCTGTAATCGATCAGCATTCCGCTTTGTTCCGTAAGTATCAGCGCTTCGATTTCCCAATCGGATCTTAATGCTTCTAATACCGAACGTTCTCCTTCAACGATAAATTTCCGTTCAAGATGACGGTACTTCTTCTGCGTAAGTTTCTGGTATGATTTTAACTGAGTTTGTGGTAATGTTTTGGGATGGTTCATAATTCACAAAATTTATCAAATACGGATGTAATATCCAAGGAAATTTCACACCGGTAGACTTCGATTCCTGTTAGACTCCAAGGGTCTTGCAAGTCATCCTAATTACGTATTATATTGGAAATACGATAATATGGGCAGAGTTATCGAAAAGGGATATCTAAATAATGTTA
>CAYGXH010000270.1:0-4736 GCA_964353675.1 uncultured Chlorobiaceae bacterium | reverse complement strand
AATTGACTCGTTGATAGTTACTTTTGGCGGTATATCCGGGAAAAATAGAAACTCGGTAATCCCCATACGCAGAAGTATTTTATCTATATATGCTATCCGGTCGAATTCCCAGTGAGCTACTTTCTTCCTAATTATTTCTTCTATTTCCTTCTCATGGAGGACCACCTCGGTGATGAGTTTTTTGGCGAATTCAAAATCGTCGTGGTGGTGCTTCAATTCACTAAAGACATTTTGAATGACATCTGTAATAGGTTCTTTAGAAAGTTCGTATGCGTAAAGCGCCTGTAAGACCTTTTCTCGCGCTAATCGTCTTTTGTAAGTCTGCATAATGCTACCAATGTATCGAAAATCCCGTCGGAATTCAAGGATGGTGAAATACCGAATAAAAAAATATTTTAATGCGGAGGAGCAATATATTTCGTAAAGAGATTAAAAAATTACCATTCAGACCGCCAAGGAATATAAACATCAGCGTGCATCACGGAGTAACGAGAGCTCCTCCTGTGCTGGTAAAAATTCCGGATTAAGTGAGATCGCTCTCGCAAATGCCGACTCAGCCATGGCAGTATTATTTATCGATGCCATCAGCAGTCCGTAATTATACCACCCCTGGAAATTCTCCGGCTGTAGGCGTAAACCCATCTGTAGAGCGGAATCTGCCTGCATAAGCTCGCCGGACATCTGGAGGGAAGTTCCCAGATCTATCCAGGCTTCGGCAAAAGATCGATGTGATATCACAGCCCGGCGGAAGTATGCGACAGCACTATCCTGGTTTTGCCGCTGAACGAATATATGCCCCATACTGTAATACACTTTTGCCTTAAAAACATCCCAGCTCCCGCCGATTCGATATTCCCTTGAATACTGGTACTCCGGTTCGTAACCGGGCTGACGGTTGATCTCGATGCTCGCGAGTATCGATCTGTAGGTAGTTTCTGCTTTGTCGGTTTTTCCCTGCATGAGTTGAATTCCCGCAAGCACAGATTCCTCGTAAATTCCATCCTGAGGATATGAGCGGCTAAATGCGGTGAGGGTCGATTCTGCAGTATTGTATTGGCCTAGTTCCGATAGTGCGATCGCATAATCGACATAAGCAATAGGGGAGTAAGGTTTCAGCCGAATCGCGCGCTGTGAGTACCAGACCGCCTGCTGAGAATTTCCTGTGAGTGCGTAAAGGTGCGCAATGTTTGTAAGCGCGTCGTATGATTCAGGATAGAATGCGAGTTCCTTGTGGAACTGCTGGACCGCACCCTCATAATTGCCTAATCTCCATTCGGCAATTCCCCAGTTGAGATGAACGTCGGGTATGGCAATATTCATGGAAGGTATTTTTTCGTAATGAGATATTGCATTCCTGTAATTGCCTGCATAAAGCTCAAGATTGCCGACAGCAAAGTGATCCGCAGCCGGATTGCCTATCTGAAATCCGGCGATGTTAATGTTGACGATGATGAAAAAGAAAACAATTCCACATCCCCATTGAATAAATCGTTTATGAGAATGCGCTTTCCAGAGCTCCCACATACGGACGATAGTCAAACCTGCGAAAAGTGAAAGGAATGGAATAACAGGTAATCGGAACCTGTCGCAGACGAAGAAAAGGATGACCAGAATCATGTACGCAGCTATGAAAGCAGCGATAGTCAATCCTCGCTTCTCCCGCCATGCTATCCATATTCCGAATAGTCCGAGGGGACCGAGAATCCAGAAGCCGACTGGTATATACCGGAGGATATAGGAAAACTTTTCGTAGAGATAAAAACTGCTGTTATTGGGAATTTCAATAGAATTCCAGAAGAAATAGAGTTTCTTGGCGGTGAGAACGACGAAATCTGCCGGTGAGTTACGAATGAATTTTATACCCTCGGATCTCCAGTAGCTGTCTATATCCGAAGGCGTGGGTCTGTGTCCCAATTGTTGAGCGACAGGTTGTTCAACATCCGTATTACCCCAGCGGTTTCCGGCTATTCCCGGCATCGTCGCGCTGAATCCGTCGGCAGAAGGATTATTTCCAAGGTAGAAATTAATTCCACTCTGAGATGCAATCAGAACAAAGTCACCACCTATGATATAATTACGTACTGTAATTGGTGCAATTGTCAGAAGGGCGCCGAAAATAAAAGTTAATCCCAGCCGGAGTGTGTACTTCCTGCCTCTGTTTCTTTCAAAAGATAAAGTAATGATGATAGCGAGGAGGAAAATAAACGGCAGGAACAGCGGCCTTGTGATGCAGATGAGCCCCATCAGTAGACCGAGAAGAAAGACCGACACCGGTTTCGGATTCTTTTTGCTGTAATACCAGAGCGTGAAAAAGAGAATGAGAAACGGAAGCAGTATCGATTCGAAGAGAAATTTATTTTCGTCGTAAATTAGCGGGGGGTAGATCGCAAGTATCAAGGCTGACCAGAACGCCGCGCGTTTTCCGTAGAGATGTCTGCCAAGGAAGTACAGCAATAGGATGCTGAGAGTACCAACAAAATGCTGGGCAAGCCGGGGGATTATCATGTCGTTTCCGAAGAGCGCGAAGTTCAGACCGAGCCAGTAGGCGTAGAGAGGAGCACGGAAGAAAGTTATATCTCCAAAAATATTGCCGCCGGCTATAGATTGAGCCCAGTTGCGGTGAAAAAGCTCATCAAGCCGCAGATGAGTCAGAAAGAGGGTCTGACTCATCTCGGCCATATAACCGATCCTCAAACCTAAAGAAACGAGGATAATCAGTAGAAGAATCCACCGCTCCTTTTTTGTCGTATTGTTCCGAAGGTATCTGATCATCGTCAATGAATATAAATTTTACACCGGGTATCACAATTGGGCGACTGAACATTTCACAAACGATCAATCAAGGTTCTCACTCCCATCGGAAAGTCTTCGACGATAAAATTACCCCCCCAATCAGTATGGCGGTAAGGATGCTCACTTCAGTTATGTGATTTCCCCAGGAATCCCCCATCCAGAGGCCTCGCAGCAAAGTAACTACGTGGGTGAGGGGTAATACCTGCGAGTAATTTCGAATAGTCTCCGGTAACACCTCGCGTGGAATTGTCGCGCCTGATAGGAAGATCATAGGATAGAAAAGTACCATTGCCACAATCTGAGCAGTACGTGCAGTTGGTAACAGGCCCGCCAGGACAAATCCGATCGCAAAGAAGCTCATACTGCTCAGTACAAAAGCCAGCAGTACATTAAAAGGATTACCTGCAAACCGTAATCCATATACCGATTGGCCAGCCACAACGAGCAGAATCATCCCTAGTGCTGTCATCAGGAAAATAACGATCACCTGCGCGCCCAAAATAGTTTGCGGGCGTAATGGTGTAGCCTTCAGACGGCGTAGGATCCCCTGTTCTCTGTAGGATGCTATAGTGATAGTGAGAGAAAGGAGGCCGCTGGTTGCAATTATCATAGCCATATACCCAGGGACTGAGACATCCACCGATCCAAACCCTCCGAAGAACTTCGTTGGCTTATTACCGTAGATGCTGCCGAATAAGAAAAGCAGCATGAGCGGAAAAGCAAGAGTAAAAAAAGCTGCCATCGGTTCCCGCAGGAAAAGTTTTATTTCTATGATTGTCAATTTCCAGAAACTACGCATATTGTTTTCTCCGTTATTCCCGCATTTCCCGGCCGGTTACGGTCAGGAAAACGTCTTCTAAAGTCGGCTGTTCTGTCCGAAGGTCGCGGAAGTGTGTCCCGTTTGATGTGAGTGCGTTAACTACATCGCTCACAAGTCTATCACCATGTCCGTGAACGATAACACGCTGCCCGATAACTTCAACCCTGGTTACACTTGCCAGACCGCTCATGTGTTTCTGGTCGAATTCCCCGTCCACGGTAAACACAATCCGGTTTTCTGTGCCGAGTGTGCGAATCAGGTTCTCCGGTGAGTCAAGAGCAACAATACGGCCATGATCCATAATTGCAATCCGATCACACAAACGTTCGGCCTCTTCCATGAAGTGAGTTGTAAGGAAAATCGTTCTGCCCCGGTCGCGAATCTCACGCACCAGATCCCACATCGCGTGACGGGCCTGCGGATCGAGCCCGGTCGTCAGCTCGTCCAGAAATACAACCATAGGATTACTGACTAAAGCAAGAGCAATGAAGAGACGCTGTTTCTGTCCACCGGAGAGTTTAGCAAATGGTGTGTCACGCCTTTCGGTCAATCCTAACTGACTAAGTAAGAGATGCCAGTCAACCGATTGTGGGTAGAAGGCGGAAAAAAGGTCTAGCGCCTCCCAGACTTTGATACGATTCTGGAGGGCTGACTCTTGTAATTGTACTCCTATGAGCGGTCTCAGAGCATATCCGTCACGTTGTGGATCAAGTTCCAGAACTTTAATATCGCCGGAGTCAGGTTTACGCAAGCCCTCGATGCACTCGATGGTCGTTGTCTTGCCGGCGCCGTTGGGTCCAACAATACCGAAGATTTCTCCATCAAAGACTTCGAAAGATGCATTATCGATGGCAACAGTTGATCCATAGACCTTCCGCAGTTGATTAACCTGGACAATCGTTTTTTGCTTCATGATCTTTCCTTTAGGCGATCACAATATGACTGATAATATTTTCTGTTCTGTGTTAAGCATAAAATTTATACGGGATTATTCTCCAACTTTTTCCACATCGCATTCAGCAGTTCTGGTAATCCCTCACCTGTAACTGCGGAGATTAAGAAGACAGGAACGGATTTTTTAAAGCGGATTTTCTTCAGTGCTGCCCGTCGCTTGTTGTCGGCA
>CAYGXH010000269.1:0-4744 GCA_964353675.1 uncultured Chlorobiaceae bacterium | reverse complement strand
GATATCCATCAACGGGTATTATGTTCAAAAACACCCCATTGAAGCGAAAATGATAATCGGGTACATTCCTGACCAGCCGTTTCTTTACGAGAAACTGACAGGGAGGGAGTTCCTTTACTTTAGCGCCGGTTTATATAAAATCTCACATGATATTGTTACAACACGCATCAATGAGTTTGTGGATATCTTTGAAATCGGTTCATGGATTGATCAAAGGACGGAGTACTACTCTCAGGGAATGCGTCAGCGGATTGTCATAGTTTCGGCGCTTCTTCATCACCCCCGGGTGCTTATCATCGATGAGCCGATGATCGGGCTCGATCCGCGGAGCGCTCACATTGTAAAGGAGATCTTCCGTCAAAAAGCACAGGAAGGGATTACGGTATTTATGTCGACACACAGCCTCCCTGTGGTGGAAGAGCTTTGTACCCGGATTGGTATCATCAAGGATGGGAAGATGATTTTCCTCGATACAGCACCCGTTTTCGATGCCATGAAGCGTAAAGGCGACGGAAAGTTTGAATCTCTTTTTCTTGAGCTTACGAAGTGAATCTTATTCTCCACATCACCGTATTCAAGTTTCGCAGCCTGCTCAAGATACTCTTTCAGTTGTCGGTTCCGGCTGTAGTGAAAAATATCACATCCGTTCTCGTCTTTGGAGCTTTTGCGTACGGCGCATATTACTTAACACGTACGTCGGTCGATTACCTTCTCGATACGGCGAAACTCGGATCATTCCTCCTTCACCGTTTTCTCTCGATGTTATTGTTTGTATACTTTCTGTCGATCAACGTAGGCAACATGATCGTTTCGTACGCAACCTTGTACCGTTCGTCCGAAGTGCAGTATTACCTTACTAAGCCAATATCTCACGGACAATTATTTATTCTGAAATTCTTCGATAATTTCTTTTACAGTTCTACGGCATTTTTCCTGATTGCGATTGCCGTTGTTCTGGGCTATGGTTCGCATTTCAATGTCCACTGGACATATTACATTCAGGTAATGGTATTTATGCTCATTCCGTTCATGCTAATTGCGGGCTGTCTGGCGGTGATCTTTCTTCTTTTAATCATGCAATTCTCAGCCTACATAAGTGCAAAAAAAATAATAATTATTCTCCTGTTTCTTTACATCGTTTCACTGTATGCATACTTCTCCCTTACGAGTCCGTTAAAGCTTGTCGCCGCAGTTCTCCAGTATTATCCCCAGTTAGATCAGTACTTTGGATATCTCGATCCTCCGGTCACAAAATACCTTCCAAATTACTGGATTGCAGAGTCGTTGTACTGGCATATGCAGGGTAACTCATCGTATGCAGCTTCATACAATGTTCTCCTCCTTATTGCGACGATCTTTATGTTTTCTTTGATGGTGGTCATCGGCAAATCTTTTTTCTACAGAAGCTGGATTACATCCCTTAACATGCAGAACAGAACGTCATTATTTTTTCAAAATCTGCGGTGGTTTTCACTTACAAAACCTCCGCTGCTGCCACCGCAATTGAGCGTCCTACTTCGGAAGGAAATTGCGCAATTTTTCCGCGAACCGAGTCAGTGGATCCATCTGGCGATCATCTCGCTGCTCACATTAACATTTCTCGCTAGCATCTCGCACATCGATCTGAAACAGAACATGCCGTTTCTTCAGACGGTATCCTATATGGTGGTCCTTCTTTTTAACGCGTTCCTCGTCGCTTCCATAGCCCTGCGCTTCATCTTCCCGAGCATATCCGTCGAGGGACCCGAATTTTGGTCGGTACTCAGCGCCCCGGTAAAGCGAAAGAATATCCTTTTCATGAAGTTCTCACTCTGGTTCATTCCTGTTGTTATTCTCTCTGAACTTCTCGTCATCTTCTCGCATATGTCGCTGATGGCGTACCCATCGCTGGTAATTGTAGCTTCCCTAATCATGCTCGGCTCGGCTTATGCCCTCGTAGGATTGAACCTCGGAGCCGGCGGCTATTTCTCCGATTACAGGGAAAAAAATCCGATCCGCGTTGCGTCGTCCCAGAGTGCAACGATTACTTTTCTTCTGAGTATCGTCTATCTCACGATTATGGTTTCTCTGACGTTCGTTCCGCTTAATGGTTTCTTTTCGTTTATTCTAAGAAGTGTCCCGTTTGATGCGGGCTTCCTTTACGCGGCAACAGCTATATTTCTTGCCCTTTCGGTCGTCATCGGAAGTGGTGGAGCGTTGGTTGCAATGAAATCACTTTCTAGGGACTTCTAATAGATGCTTGATATTCAGACCGAATTTCTGTATGTTGAACCCTGCATTCCGCTATTCCATGCATATTTACATTCTCATATTACTGATTCTATTCGGTGGTATATCGCCGGCACAGGAACCGACGCGATATCAATCTTCAGTCGAAAAAACGTTCGGTACGGCTCTGCGGCTATTTGAGTCCGGCAATTACCGCAATGCCTATATGATATACGATTCTATTGCCAGAATCGAACCGCTTCATCAGAGGACGACAGCGTCCTTCCTTATGGCCGCAAAATGTCTTCAGAAAATGAAAAGTTACCGGTCCTCCGCCGTTCTGCTGAAAGATTTTTTACGCCGCTTCCCAATGAGTTCTTATACCGCAGACGCTTACTACTCACTCGCTGTCAGCTCTACCCTGAGTCAGGATCACGAGAGCGCAGGTAAATATTTACTCGCCTGCATCGAAGTGGCGAAAGGAGAGGGTATGCGTTCCCGTGCAGTTGAATTGTTCGATGCACTGGCAGACTACCGATACGATTTGGGGGATCTCAAGGATCTGGTCTCTTTTCCGGATAGCCAGGTAAGTAAAGATCTGGTACGGCTGAAACTGGCGGAAAAGTACGCTGAGGAAGGTCATGTTGATGAATCACGGGATATTCTGACCGGTATCCTCTCGAGGAGCAGGGTTTCGGTATATCATAATCGGTTTCAGAAATTATACGAGAGTCTCACGAGTGTCAGACCAAAAGTGATAGGTGTCGTGCTACCGGCCGCGGAAGATGCACAGCCGCCGTCGATCCGGCTTCTTGCATCTGAGATTGTGGAAGGAATAGTGTACGCAAATGAGGAGTACCAGTCGACGGTCAAAACTGCCGCGCGGTGGTCGCTCGATATCCGGAAAGTTAATCAGAGGACAGAAGAATCAGTCGATATGGTAAAAACAATGGCGGGTGATCAGAACGTCGCTGTGATCGTCGGGCCTTTATTTCCCGATGCTGCAGCCGGATGCGCCCGAATAGCCGGCGGGGAAAATGTCCCGCTCATCGTTCCGACGGCAACGGTTACCGGCAGCGTCAGTAGTAGCAATGTATTTCAGATCAGTCCAGGCGATGAAATGCGCGGGAAACTGCTTGCTCAATATGCCGTCGGGCAGAAGAAATTGAATACATTCGCAATATTATCTTCAGAGGACGAAAACGCGCGAATTTGCGCCGAGAGTTTCCTGCACGAGGCACAACGATTAGGCGCAAAAATACTTGTGCACGAACAATACGAAAATGGTGTCAGTGATTTACATGACCAGTTCATGAACATCAGGAAAGCCGGATTCGGAAGATTGAATCAACCGGAGCTTGCCGAAAATACCGAGAAGTCCATGAAGGCAATAGACGGAATACTGCTTTCGATCGGTAAAAGGGAGGAAATCGGTATCGTTGCCTCGCAACTTTCCTATTACAATATACAGTCTGAACTTTTAGGAAACAGTGTGTGGAATGACCGGAGTCAACTTCAGAAAAATCGTTCCTATGTTAATGGCGTAGTTTTTGGAACGGAGTCATTTTATGACGAATCAAATAGAGATGTTTATGATTTCAAGCAAAATTACTTTCAGCGAATGAAAAAATACCCATCCACATATAGCGCCCTCGGTTATGATATCATGAGGCTCGTGCTGGATCTCGTAGAAAGCGGAGTGCGAACGCGCGCAGAGCTCACGGATGCTCTTTCGAAGGTCCGGGATTATCGGGGAATTCGGTCAGCTATCACTTTCAGCAGTGGAGGCGTCAATTCAGAAATGTTTATTCTCGAATTTCGTGACGGCGAGTTACGCAAAATAGCGGAGGTCTCACTCAAGTAATCATTTCAAGGGAGGGTTTATGCTACGAAGTTCTAAAAAAATGTGTGAAGGGGCACGTTACCACACAAACATCAAGGAGTGGCCCGCAGGAGAACGTCCTCGGGAGAAGTTGCTGAGCCGGGGAGTTGGCAATCTCACAGACGCTGAACTTCTAGCCATCATACTGCGTACAGGGACGCGAAAGGCAACTGCCGTAGACATCGCAAAGACGTTGCTGTCCGATTACGGTTCACTGAGTGGACTTGGAAGTAGGAGCGTCCAGGAATTAAGGCAGTATCATGGTCTGGGGAACACAAAGGCAATATCGATTATTGCCGCTTTTGAGACGGGGCGTCGTACGATGAGCTCGACGGACAGGAAGGTCGCGATGACCAGCCCTGTGGATGTTTTTCAATATTTCCATGCCCGGATGATGGATCTTACCGTCGAAGTTTTCATGGTGCTCCTTCTTGATAGTGCAAATCACCTCCAGCGGGATGTGAGAGTTTCGGAGGGAATATTGAACTCGTCGCTCGTTCATCCGAGGGAGGTTTTCCGGCCCGCTATTATTGAACCTTCCGCGGCCGTCATTTTAGTCCACAATCATCCGAGCGGCAACGCGGAGCCGAGTGCGGAAGATATAACCGTTACGCGGCAAATCGTGGAAGCAGGTAAAATTATCGGAATTCCGGT
>CAYGXH010000268.1:0-4762 GCA_964353675.1 uncultured Chlorobiaceae bacterium | reverse complement strand
TGATTTGCATCGGCAATGTACCGTTCGAGTTTTGATTGATACTTGCCCAGCGGGAAGTAAAAATGGACAGTCTCGCGTACGGAGGGTTTCTCACCGGTGATTTTACTGCGGGGATTTATAAGTTCGATCGGGTTTAGGAATGTTCCGCACTGTTCGCACTGATCACCCCGCGCATTAGGATTTTTACAGACCGGGCACGTACCTTCGACATACCGGTCGGGAAGAAACATCCGGGCTTTTTCATCGTAGAGCTGTTTTTCACTTTTAGAGCGGAGAATATTTGCTTTGTGGAGAGCGGTAAAAAATTCCCGCGCGGTATCATGATGAAGCTGCAAGGAAGTGCGGGAATAATTGTCGAAACTGATACCACAATCCGTAAAAGTCTCTTTATTTAGAGCATGGTAGCGATCGACCACGGCCTGCGGTGTTGTCTTTTCCTGTTCTGCCGTTATCGTAATGGGAACACCATGTTCATCCGAGCCGCAGACGAACAGAACATCCCTTCCCATTGAACGCTGGTAACGACTGTAAATATCGGCCGGGAGGTAAGCTCCTGCCATATGGCCCAGATGAATTTTTCCATTTGCATAGGGCAATGCAGCTGTCACCAATATTCTTTTAAAATCCTTTTTCACTCTGAACCTTTCAATACCACCGGCAAGACTAGGAAGAATAGTTAGTTTTCTTTTCTCCGATTGCACGCCTAAGATTATGTGCGACGTCGATTAATATGAGTGGAATATAAACATTTTTATCGAGAAGTGAAATTGACCGCTCAAGCACCTCAATGGCATTCGTATATTCCCATTCAGGAAATTTACTGTTAAATTTATCGATCGACTCACGGTCCGGGCTGTCCTGGCTTCCGGCGACTCCCTCGCGCATCCGCATGGCATCACGAAACCACTGTTGAAGGAACAGGAACATTTCTTTAAAATCCCAGCGTTTATACTCTGAATCCAATTCATTAATACGATCGTTGATTTCTTTCCGCGACTTACTGAGAATGGTCCGGAGAAAATTGACCGCCATTTCTTTCCGATCCATTGTACCGCCATCGACATACTGAAGTGCATGCAAAAAACTTCCGTTAGCAAGACGCGCCGCTGCCACTGCATCGGCAGGGGAAACATGATACCGGTCGACCAGCGCATCTACAAGATCCTTTTCAATCAATGGATCGAATCTGATTACCTGACAACGCGATACGATTGTGGGCAGTAACGCTTCCTGCCGTGCGGTAAGGAGGATTAATAGGGTATCGGGTGTCGGTTCCTCCAAAGTTTTCAGAAATGCGTTGGAGGACTCTTCGTTCATTTTTTCGGCATCAAGAATAATGAATACTTTTCGTCCTGTGTCAAATGACGTAAACGCAGCCTGACGTCGGATTTCACGGATACTGTTTATTTTAATCTGGGATGCTCTATCCAGTCGAATCTGATGATATGGATTTTCAGCTTTCAGTTTTATTTGTTGCTTCAGTGCGCTGATATCCGCATCCGACAGCTTTGAAAGCGGCGGATCATTCGCTTCTTCATTTTTCCCAACAGGGAGCGGAAAAATCAGACTGAGATTGGGATGTTGAAGTTCTTTCACCCTGGCACAGCTCGGGCAATTGTCGCATGCGTCAAATGGTGATGGCTGACAGTTTACACATTTTGCGAGTTCGAGAGCGGTCGGATACTTTCCTAAACCCGGTTCCCCGACGAACAGATAGGCGTGAGCCAATCTCCCGCGCTCCAGCGAAGCCATGAGGAGTTGTTTAATTCTCTGTTGACCGATGATTGATTTCCAGCTCATAAATCAGAAAGCGTGACCTATGCCAAAGTGAAAGACTCCTCTTCCCAAAACTTCACCCATTAAACGTTTCTGAAAGACCGTGTACCGGCCGTCCATCCCCTTGGGATCGTAGAGACGGATCCCGTAATCTATTCTGAACGGTCCGAAAAAAGTCTCGTAACGGATTCCGATGCCAGCTGCGACCGCAACATCACGTATTCGAACGTCCTTAATATCGCTCCAAACGTTACCGAAATCGAGGAAGTATACGCCCACGATGTTTTCCAATTTGATGAACCCCAGCTGCCCGTATCCGCGGAAGTGGCTCACCCGCATCTCGAGACTTCCTTCAAAGATAAAGTTACCGCCGAACTGAATTAGTTCATCGGCCATCGCACCGAGCGTACGCGCACTCCACCCGCGGACACTGCCGCTTCCACCTCCGAAGAACCTTCTGTTCAGCGGAATACTTACGGGAGTTTTCTTACTCTCGCCGTATTTGTCCTGATATCCCGATTTCAACTTCCAAGCCATGATATTGAAACGCCTCGTCGTCAGATCTTTGTACCATCTGCCCAACAGCGTTACTTTATAGTACTGCGTGAACGGCAATTCCGTACGATTGATACGCAGGAGCACAGGGAGGATGCCCGACTCCTCTAAAGATATACTGTGAAAAAATCCCGACGTTGGTGAAAAGAAATCGTTAGTTTTATCGCGCTGCATTGTCAGTGTGAGTATGGAGTTGAACTGACGCTGGTCTTCCTGTCTCAGAACGTTGAGAAGCGCCTGTGCTGCCAGAGTATCCTCAAGAATTTCAGGACTCACGCGCTCGAGCGTCCAGTCGAAAAACCCATACGTGAATGCCGCAAACCGATTACTCAGGCCTATTTTATTCCTGAGTATTGACAAGATGTAAGTCTCCTGTTTTTCAACACCGATCGTTGATGTCCAGGATCCGCTCAACTTCCTCGAAAAGAGATAGGGTTGGATGACCTGGAGCTGCAACTCGACTGCACCCTTCACACTGTTGTCGCGGAGTCCCTTACCCTGAAAAACATTCCTGAAACTCCAGCGCTGAATGTCCTGGGTTCGTATGCGTGTATGAGCTGTAAACGTCCTTGCATCGCCGAAGAAATTTCTATTTGTATACTCAACTCCCGTACCGATATTGAAATAACCTCCCTCATCCGAAACGATGAGTTCAGGCGACAGTTCATTCCGTGTGCGGGGCCTTAACCGTATTTCAATGGGTACGATACCGCTCTGTGAAGAATCGGGAGTGATCGGATGATCAATTCGGGCAGTTTCAAAAAGACCGAGGCGGTTAAGGTTTCTCTCGCTCGATACAATTTTTTCATTACTATATATTTCCCCGGCCATAAAGTCAAGATGCCTGAGGGAGAGGTTATCCGTGATATCGCTCCGCGGCGGATCGGTAACGACCGTTATATCTCCGAATCGATAGGGAGCGCCTGGAACGAATACCAACCTGATGAGGAAATTATCCGAAGAAAGGAACCTGAATGCACCAGACTTCTCCTCGTCAAGTTTTGCCGTGGGGTAACCGTTATTTGCAAGTATATCAAGGAGGCGGTACACATCTCCGGAAACTTTTGAATCCACGTAAGCGATGCCGCGTGTTATGAGCGGATTCATAAAAAGTAACGTCTGCAGATTCACGGATAATGAATCAAACCCGCCGTAATATACACTGTCGATAAACGATTGTTTCCCTTCAAAGATGGAATAGAGAAGCGTAACCGTTGAATCCATTGAATCGACAGAGACCGATGTCGAAATCTGCGAATTGAAAAATCCGTTTCTCCTGTAAAACTCCCGCAGTAATTCGACATCCTCATCCGACGTAACCGGATCGAAGTATTCCGGTTTTCCACCGAACTTATCGCCTAGCGTTCTGTAGAAGAATTGCGACACACCGCTCGGAGTTTCTTTCGTATGGATAATATCCGTAAGTATATCTTCATCGAAGGAAGAATTGCCATTAAAGAGGAGTTCTTCGATCTCCAATTTTTTCTCGCCGGCGAATTCACCTACCTGGCCGTTCACATAATTCGGTATCAAGAAGAGCACGATAACGAGCAGAAGAATAAAAAACCCATCCGGGCAGTAAGCCGGATGGGTCTTTGTTCTATGAGGAATTTTATTACAAGGCAACTGTTTCGATGTCAATATTCGTTTTCATCTTCGAAGAAGAAATCGCTCTCTGCAGGATAGTCGGGCCAGATTTCTTCCATGGATTCATACGGTTCGTCGGTATCCTCTAACTCCTGAAGATTCTCGATGATCTCCTGAGGCGCCCCAGTACGAAGAGCAAAATCAATCAGCTCCTCCTTAGTTGCAGGCCAGGGAGCGTCATCGAGATAAGAGGCTAAATCCATTGTCCAAATCATTCGTAAATTTCCCTAAAGACTGTATCTTTTCCGCGATATCGTTACGGCATTATCCCTGATCGCCGATTTTTCGGTAATCCTCCGCTCTAACATCGTCAAAAAAGTAATCCATAGGATTCTGACTGACGCCATGTTTTCTGACTTCATAGTGTAGGTGCGGGCCTGTAACCAAACCTGATTTCCCGCTCTTTGCTATCAGATCACCACGCCGAATTTTTTGACCTGCGTGCACAAAAACTTTCGAGAGGTGGGCATACACCGTCTGATATCCGTACCCGTGATTGATCACGACGGCAATTCCGAGTCCGCCACCGCTCTGTCCGGACATCTGGACGACTCCATCGCCGGCGCTATATACATGCGTACCAACGTCATTTACAATATCCAACCCCAAGTGAACTTTCCGAGTTCCCAGGATTGGGTGTATTCTGACTCCAAAGCCGTGATTCGAGTAATACCCGTCCATTGGTTTTATCGCCGGAATGGCTTTAAAGTATCCCTCATTATATTCCGTCTTCTGTAGAATTTCCTTATAACTCTGTTTCTGTACGTTTACCTGACTTGTTAAT
>CAYGXH010000267.1:0-4769 GCA_964353675.1 uncultured Chlorobiaceae bacterium | reverse complement strand
TGACTCTGTTTCCAGCCCCCGCCACGTCAAACGGAGGGTACGGATTTCCCGTCTTCCGCTTTCCTGCTCCTTTCGTCTCAAGATTTATGTGACCTACTGGCATGGCAGTGCTGTCAAATACTTAAATATTTCACCTTGTAATCTCCATAAAGGCCAAGGTGACTATACAGCCAATCTTGACTCCACCTGTCCCAGCCAAAACCACGACGTTTCCTGGCACGCATCATGTGCCTTCTCACCTTCTTTTCTACCCAGTCTTTGATATAACAAAAACATCGACTAGAGTGCCCAATGCGAAAATAGTTAACCCATCCCCTCAGGATCGGATTTACCAAGTAAATCACCCGATCTGTTGGTTTTGAGTTATGTCGTCGAAAAACATCTTTGAGTCTCTCAAGGAGTTTTGTCCTTGCCTTCATCGTCGGGGTAATGCTTACTCCCAATTTTCCCCGCCGCGTCTTACTTCTCCGATAGTTAAAGCCAAGGAACTTAAATGTCTCACCCTTTTCGAGATCAATGATTTTCGTCTTTTCCTGATTTAATTTCACATCAAGTTTCACTAACTCCTCAAGCAGCCGCTTGTATGCGCCCTTCAACAACCAGTTCCATTTTCGGAAGCCGTCTACGAGGATCACCAGATCATCGGCGAACCTCGCATACTCGATGTAGTGGTATAGTCCGCACCGGGTTTTCTCTTTCGCCAGCTCCAGCATCTTGTCTACCTCATTCAGATAGATGTTGGCCAATAAGGGTGAGATGACTCCACCTTGCGGTACCCCTTTCTTTCCGTTGGCCTTCAGAACAAGCTTCAGCAGTCGCATGACCTGATTATCTTTGACCCGTTCAGCTACCTTTTTCAAAAGAATATCGTGCCGAACATTATCAAAATAGGCCTTGAGATCTACATCAATGACCTTGGTCTTGCATTCTACGATTGCCTTTGCTACGCGATTGACTGCTTCGTGGGCCGTCCGTTTGGGGCGATATCCATACGACCCGTCTTGAAAGTCAGCTTCGAAGATTGGTTCAAGAATCAGCTTGAGACTTCCTTGAACCACGCGGTCACGGATGCAGGGTATTCCCAGAACTCTGACCTTTCCATTGTCCTTGGGGATCTCTCTTCTCCGGTTCCGCTGAGGTGCATATTCCTCGGACTTTAACTCGCTCTGTATCTGCTTCAGGTATTCCTCTACTCCTGCTTCTTCGATGGCTTCAAACGTGACCCCATCAATTCCCGGTGTCCCATTGTTCTGTTTCGCCAATCGATAAGCTTCCTGGAGCGTTTCCATCTTGCAGATGTGGGTATAAAGTCCCCAGAATTTCCATGGCTTTTCAGCCTTCGCCTTGAAATATATCTTCCGTCTCAGGTCCTGCAGACTGATGGACGCCTTTTTCATCTCGTCCCTGCCTTCCCTTTTGATGGAATCATTGTGAGCAGTAGGGTCCCTTTGCTCCATGGGCATTACCCCATTTCCTCGCTCATACGAACCCATCCGCCACCCTCTCATCTTCGTCCCACTTCCCGGTGTTTCCGGTTATAGGGCCTACCTTGCTTCCAGGGATTTCTCTCCGGGATGAGGAGGGTTTCACCATTCGCTTGATGTGTCCTTGTTACCATGCTGTTGCTACCACCCCGCCAGAGTGTATAGGTCGTCTCATCCAGTTTCAACTTATACATGCTGCCTTCACCCTACGGTTGTGGGCTCGGCCTCTGGGGCTAGTCATTTTCGGGGCCACCTGTGCATTCACTTTCGTTACGGCCTGATAACTCGCTGGCATCCTTTAGATGTCCTTGTCGATAAATTTTGAAGTGTTGGTTTCCCGCCACCCCTCTATCCAAGCTATGTGGCTTCTGGCTCTTACCACAGCAGGTTTATCTCCTGCCAAACACATCAGCTTTATTGGTCATACAACCGTACTTGACAGTCTCCCGTCATACGGCTCTTCCAGACAAACTCAACCAGTAAATTTGCTTACTGGCTGCGTTTACATATTTAACTTCGCAATCATCCTTTCGGTTAAGTTGTTGCTCAAGCTAAATACCGTCCGGTGAAGCCCTTCGCTCCGCTTCCATTACAGAAGCATCTTCACTACTACGGCTTCATCCGCCGCTGACTAATACTTCTCTATTTTGACCTCGTGGCGCTTCCACTTGTGTCGTTTCAATTCACATTATTAGTCAGCTTCCTCAGTTCCGTAACCAAGCCCGCATGCAAGTCCTGCTGCCTTTATGCCGAGGGCCAACACAGTCAGTTACTCTCAGGTCACTTCTGCGCTTGTCCCAAGATAGATTAAGTTACCTTGGTTTCTGACCCTGCCTATTTCAATTTCGACACCTCGTCGGACAGTTCACTTTCGTTCAGCTCTTGCATACCCACCTGAGATGCTTCTTTCAGCATCCCTTTTCCCTATCCGCTCAGCACACCGTAGGGCGGTTTGACAGGTGCTCCTGGTAGCCCCTGTCGGCGGACCAGTCCTGCAACCTCCTTTGCAGGCCGCCATCTTGATTACAGTTCACGCAATAGCTTCCTACAGTGCTTCTGAATACTATCGCGTTTCTGAGCGCACCTAATCCTTGATGCAGCGCACACTAAGCCCGTTCTCCTTGTTGCTGATGGTGTCCAGGCTGACGAAGCTACTATTGTAGAACAGATGCATGCTGAATACGTACTTAGAATCGTACTCCGTGGTACTCCAAAACCAGGTGAGGTTTGACAAAGCCCAGAAGTTACCAAAGTATTCTCGGAGGCCCGCAATCAACGCAGAGAAGCCGCTTGTGTTTGTTCCTTTCCCGTCCCCCCATTCTGTACTATCACCTTGTCCTATTGCCTTAAGTGTATTACCGTCACCACCTACCGTGCTATTCAAAGTTTGATATTCTAAATACATAGGTATATGCCACCCCGCTGGACAGATACCGCGGACACCGGGTATCGTCGTATATTGCATCGCCTCGTTCCATTGATATAAACCGCCATATGTATCACAATTAGATGTGTCATTATTGTAACAATATTCTTCAATCGTCCCGTTATCTTTTGCTGTATCACTATCTATAATCATTATCCCTACATCAAGATTCTCTTTCAACCAACATTGGCCAC
Organism: uncultured Chlorobiaceae bacterium; assembly: GCA_964353675.1. Lineage (GTDB taxonomy): Bacteria > Bacteroidota > Ignavibacteria > UBA10030 > SZUA-254 > CAYGXH01. The sequence continues at coordinate 1,665 of CAYGXH010000267.1, read as the reverse complement.
CTATCTGCACCGTATGGTATAATTTACTAGCATATTCCACTGTTGGAGTACCAGGGCAATATCTTTCTACCGTCAGATTTCCTAAATCAAGTGTATCAGCCGTTACATTCGGTAAATCTGTGAAGGCTTTTCTGCCTACTATCAGACTTGTGGCAACAAGACTATCAATGTTCATGTCAAGAACTGTATTGTTTAATTTTAGTATTTCGGTATTCGATATTCCGCTACTTATAGCTAAGTGACGACCTCCATATACCAGCATCATTTTCTTAACAAATATGTGTTTATCCCCAATTGTTACTCTTGCACTATAAACACCGTTTGCCATACCATTCAATTCTATGTCAATAAAATTTGTGCCTGCATCTAAGGTTTGTTCAATCGGTCTTATTACCTCCTGTCCGAGAAGATTAAATACTTCAATTTTAACATTCTCTCTAACTGGTAATGTAATGCCTATTCTTGTTGTAGGATTAAACGGATTGGGAAAATTATTGGATACAGCATATCCTGATGGTATTTTTCCTTCTTCTACGCCTGTAATTATATCGAAGATAAAACTTCCATCAGAAGAGCTTGTTGTATTATAGATATAAGGATTGATATATAATTGCAGGTCGATACTTGATAATCCATCCCCGTTTTCATCTACTATCTTTCCTTTAACGACCTGTGATTGGATTTCTGTGGCAAGAAAAATGGTCAAAAATATTGCTAATATTGTTTTCATAACCCATCCCTGATCTTGTTATATTGATATTCTATTCTGCCTACTTCATCAGCACCATCTTCTTGGTTTGTGTGAAATCATCGACGATTATTCGATAAAAATAGACACCACTCGCCAGACCATCGGCATTCCATCGTAATGTGTAATCACCGGACTCTTTCTTATCATTTATAAGCGTAGTAATCTCTTGTCCAAGTAGGTCATAGATTTTAAATACAACATTACTCGCCCTGGGCACATTATAATTAATTTGTGTACCAAGATTGAATGGATTGGGGTAATTTTGTTCGAGACGATATCCATTATTTACCGTATTTCCAATGAACGTAGTATCTAAAAAAGATATTGCATATCCGATATTGACTGCTTGTCCCGCACACCACCCGGAATACCACATATGAAACAGGCTATCCTTATAGACTACGGTAGGTGCTGCAACACATTGGTTCTCCCATAATAATGGACCTGTATCTAGGATAGGATTATGATTGTACTTAGTCCAATTAAATCCGTCCTGAGAATAGGCATATCCAATCTTATTACGATTTGTTGAATTGGTACCAGTATAAAATAAATGATATCTCCCGGCTGCATGAACTATGTTTGGCTCCCCGCTGGTTAATTCATCGAATTCACCCGAATCTCCATGATAAAGAACCGGATTATTAACATATTTCTCCCAATTAATTCCATCGCTTGATGTGGCATATCCGATACTCGCATATTCACCACCGGATCCCTGATAATACATACGGTACGTCGTACCCCCTTCATAAATCACCGAAGACGCCCAGACACCGGCGTCATCCCACGCTCCGGAGTACCCGGGCAGAAGTATTGGATTATCCGAATATTTACTCCAGTGCAGACCATCTACTGATGTCGCAAGACCAATCGAATGAGGATATTTATTTTCTGCATAATAATACATCTTA
>CAYGXH010000266.1:0-4769 GCA_964353675.1 uncultured Chlorobiaceae bacterium | reverse complement strand
GATTGTAGAGCTTCGTACCATGGGGAGCGTTCAGTAAACCGACCATAGCTGTGACAACACTACTATCCTGGATGAATTCGGAAACTCTGTCAAAGATAGAAATTGGATCATTGTCGAAACCAACAATAAACCCTCCGTGAACCTGTAATCCGAAATGGTGAATTTTCTTTATGCATTCTATGAGATTACGGTTCTTATTCATTACTTTTCCGCATTCGATCAGACTTCCTTCGTTGGGTGATTCTATCCCTATGAAAACCGTATCAAACCCTGCGGTCACCATCATATTCATCAATTCTTCATCATCAGAGAGATTGATCGACGTTTCTGTTAGAAATTTAAACGGATGATGTCTGCTTTCCACCCATTCAGTAATGGCAGGTAGAATTTCTTTCTTCACCTTTTCCTTGTTCCCGATGAAGTTGTCATCGACGAAGAACACATCATTTCGCCACCCGGCGTTGTAGAGACTCTCCAGTTCTGCGATCACCTGTTCTTTTTCTTTTGTCCTCGGTCTGCGACCGTAGAGGACCGTAATATCACAGAAATCGCAATCGTACGGACAACCCCTCGAATACTGAAGGTTCATCGTTGCGTAGTCACTGAAATCGATGAGCTCCCAGGCCGGTATTGGCGTTGTTCTGACATCCGCCCATTCATTTGATGTGTACCGGCGTTTGGGTATTCCATTCGCTACATCCTCTAAAAACTGCGGAAGGGTCACCTCAGCCTCATTGAGGACAAGGTGATCCACGTCGGGGAAATCATCGGGTGCGGCCGTGAACAGAGGACCGCCTGCGACGATTTTTGCTCCGAGTGCCTTGCATCTGCCTATGATTGTTTTCGCGGATGCCAGCTGAACCGACATCGCGCCAAGAAACACATAATCTGCCCAGACGATATCACCGTCATGAAGCTTTGTAACATTCAAATCTATGAATCTTTTCTCCCAGGCATCAGGAAGCATCGCAGCTACGGTGAGTAGTCCAAGTGGCGGTTGGCTTGCTTTTCTAGAAATGAAGCGTAGGGCATACTTGAAACTCCAGAATGTATCTGGGAATTGTGGCTGTACAATGAGGATCTTCATCGTTTCTTCCCTTGTTCTATGTTAGCTCCGTATGATGCCGTTGCATTATTCAGCGGTATCCTTAAACGATGCTCGAACACTATGCAATCGTCCCCGGTAGCTGGTTCAAGGGCGCTCACCACCGAAGCGAACCGCACGTACGTGAAGCAAGCTCCCCTTGAGCTCTTTTCCGTGTAATCCGGTGATTGCTGCCAGTGCTTCTGATTGCACGGGCATATCGACAAAACTGAAACCCTTTGAGCTATTGTCGTGCCTATCCTTGACAATATTCACGAAAGCTACCTGCCCAAAGGCTCGGAACGCTATCCGTAAATCGTCTTCCTTGACTTCTGGCGACAAGTTGCACGCGTAGATGGTCATTAAGTATTTCCTTTCATTTAATTATCGGAAGGTCTGTGAAAACGTGAATAATTTTCTGATGGAGTGAGTTTCGGACAAGAGATCAATAGTGGACAAGTCCCGACAGATAAAGATTCACATCATCAATTTATGCTTAAAATCTCACAATTCCTAATTGATCTTTGAGAATGCATAATTTCGCTCATCTTGCTGCCTCTCAGAGACAACTTATAAGGTGTTAATTTGTATCGTATAAAAATTAGTCTTACTACATTCGGCTATTCGGTAACGTTCCTGTATCTTACCTTAATTAACTTTATCTATAAATTATGAATAAATTGATAGATGGTATTATGGAGCGATTTTGATTGCTAGCAGGATGTATGTATGCAACTATTTAAATTCTGATTAGGAATTGACATAAATTATCGCTATCTTCATATTACAAAATAACAGTACACCGTCAATATCTTCTTTTGGGAGTTGGTCCGGAACAAATTAATACCGGATCTAATGGCCTTCATAACACCGCTGATGAATAGCAGAAGTACTTATCAAAGTAAAAACGCCGGAAATCAGTTGACGCTTGCTTTGCAACAGCTTAGAAGCGGTTTGTAGTTTGTAAGTCCGAATATTCGGCGTACACCTCGCCCGACGGTTGAGTCGGGTTCTAATTAATTTACGAAAGGACGTGTTCTATGGAAAAAGGAACAGTCAAATGGTTCAACTCTGCAAAGGGTTATGGTTTCATCAAGCGTGATGAGGGTGAAGATGTATTTGTTCACTTTAAATCTATCGTCGGTGATGGATATAAAAATCTAAACGAAGGAGATACGGTGCGGTTCGAGGTCGAAAAAGGTAGTAAAGGACTGCAGGCGGCAAGAGTCTCGGTCGATTAACCGAAGACGCTCATCTGCTATGGTACATCACAAAACCCTGCTCACGGAGCGGGGTTTTGTGTTTATGGGTTGTTTTAATGCAGCCATGACTCCTCATTCATAGCATATGATCTGTAATAGACACACCGAGATTATGAAAAATGGTGTGAATAAATGCTCCGTACCGCCTCAGTCTGCTATTCTAAGTATGAATACCGGATTTCATACGTTTATAAACTTAATCAACATTATTTGGTGTAATTCGCCATCGAAAATATTGCCCCGCAGTGGGAATTAGGATACAGGTGAAATTTATCGTATATTAATAATGTGATTCTCTACTTACCGGATGATGACCATTCCTTTTTTTTAGCTCTGTCATCATGTTCTGATTCACAGTTTGCTCTATCTTTATCAAACCTCTAATTTACATATGTTAGAAATAACCGGGTCACCATTATTGCGTTAACGATTGAATTTTTGAGTTGAATAACGGGAATTGGAGCATCGTATGATAGGATTTGGTAATGTTCGAATTAAAGGAGCCTCCGGGAAAGAATATAAGTTTAGAGCGTACATACTGGACACAAAGTTTCAAAGCTTTAGTGCAGTTTACTTCGTATCAAATCGTTTGGTCCGTTCGGATGGTAGAATCTCTCACAGCCGGATTTACTGCGGTCAGACGATGGATATATCTTCTCTTTTCAATTATCTTCAAGGGACTCTTACCTTCAAAGCCCACAAAGCGAACTGCATTTGTATATTGCCGAAAGAGGACGAGAATTCTCGATTAGAAATTGAGAGAGATATTCACCAGAACTACAGATTTCTGTGCCAGGATTGATTCACAGGCTTATCCATTGAGAGACTGATTTTTATTCTCGTTACTGCGGTGAATTCAGCCGATGGTGCTGAAAATGGATAATGAAATGTCTTTTTCAGGTTTGTTATAAATACTATTAGCACACATCAGTGACCTGGTTTCCATTGGTATCGTGTGCCCTCCCTCCATATTCCACAATCCAGTAGATCAACATTTATTCAAAAAACAATCGTAATCTAATCGATAATGTGGCACAGTACGACCATTGTCAGAAGCTTGGAGAGGTATGTTATTATCTTTAATGAAAAGATGAGCTTTATTTTTATCATTATTTTTAGTATGTTGGAGCCGAAGAATAATGATGATGGTCAGTTTTCTGAGTCGTTCGTTTTTTTTGATTAATAATTTAAAGGAGATATGAGATGTACAGGATATTGTATTGCTTGTTTCTTTTTTTATTCTTCTCCATATTAAGTGCACAAACACTGCACAAAGTCTTTCCGGATGGGAATCAGTACAACAAACCTCGGATGGTAGGAGAGACTGAGATAACCTATGTAACGCTCGCTAACTCAGTTAACGGTCCGTTCACATCGTTACTGACGATTACATCGGGTGATTCGCTCTTCATAAAATTGGATGTGACGCCTCTCGGGGCTGTCCAGACATCATACTATCTTGATGTTAATGAAAATCATGCAATCGATTCAACAGATCTTTTAATTGACGGCGAATTTTTTTTCGATAACAATACCATGCCTCCCGGTAGTATAGATCTTGACATGACTGAGGGGGTGATTGTTGCTTTTTTGGACACCGAGACTCCGCCCTCCATGACTGTCATTGTAGAAGCGAGGGAGGATGAAGATAGTGTAACAGCCATCGTAATATTTGAGAATAGACCAGCAATCTATACCCTCAGTGGAAATATTTACGATGAAGAAGGGCACAACCTAGTCGGTGCATGGGTATTTGTTAGTGATAGCTCGGTTACCGTTGCTGATGCGTCCGATACTCTCGGTTACTATTCAGTTCCTGTAAATGCCGGCACTTACGACATCGAAGTTACGCACCTATCGGGTATGTATTCATCATTTGATACAACCATTTTCATCAGCGGAAATACGACACTCGATGCTACCCTGTCACGTTTGACTTCGTACATCCGTGGTTATGTGCGTGATGAAGCATCGGATCCTATCAGTAATGTGGAAGTATGGAGCGACAGGGGAGCAAACACAATAACAGACACGAATGGAATGTACGTCCTGATGGTTCCGCCCGGTTCCGGCATATTCGGCCTCAATGATGTAACTTTACTACCAAATTACCTCAATCCCAATACACACAATTATTCCCTTGGTGAAGGTGACTCAATTGTAAATACTTCGGTATCTAATTTCGTCTGTTATACCGCGAACAGCACGATAAGCGGACAAGTGCTGGAAAATGGTTCGGCGCCGAGCCGGTCGTACCGTATATTTGGCTGGTCAGACATCCTGCAGAGTACCACCTGGGCGATATCGGATCAATCCGGTAATTACTCACTACCCGTGCATTCCAGCATGTTAATGCCTATGTACAACGTCAATATCGATGATTGGGACGACCGATATCCCTGGCTCCCCGGTTACTATCCTGA
>CAYGXH010000265.1:0-4771 GCA_964353675.1 uncultured Chlorobiaceae bacterium | reverse complement strand
GATCCCTTTTCCGTCAACAAGATTTTCCCCGTTCGCAATACAGCAGTCGATGCTGTACTTCTGCAGATAACTTTTGAGAAGCGTTTCGGTGAGTTCAAGGCCGGGTGTGCCGATGATGTCTCCGATGAATAGGATATTTAATGTTTTTTGTTCCACGGAACGAATATAATGAAATTTGCCCAAACAAAAAATTTTCCTATCTTTTATGTATCAGAATTCATTGTTCCTACATAAAACGAGAAAATTTTGCAGAAGAACGCACTTAGAGAAAAATCAGTATCCGCTCCCACCCTCATACCCCTCCGGGATAACGGTATCAAAGTACATCAAAATACACTCATACAGTGGTATAAGCTCCTGCACACGGGGCGACTCCTTGACCTAAAGGCGGCACATTATGTCCGGCTCGCAAAAGGTTGGTCATACCATTCTTCGTGCGCGGGTCATGAGGGGATACAACTGATACTCGGTCTTTCATTCCGCAGAGGCGAGGATTTCCTTTTCCCTTATTACCGCGATCTCATGACAGTCCTCGCTGCCGGATTGACAGTGCAGGAAATTATTCAAAACGGTTTGTCGAAAGCACGCGATGTCGGTTCCGGCGGCCGGCATATGAGCAATCATTTTTCCAAACCGTCTATACGGATTCAGAACGTATCTTCAGCAACTGGGAACCATGCACTCCATGCAGTCGGTGTAGCCAGGGCAATAAAAAAATACAACGGAACGGAAATCGCATACGCGAGCTTCGGAGATTCATCCGTTTCGGAGGGATTCGTGTACGAAGCAATAAGCGGTGCCGCACGCGAACTCTTACCGGTTATTTTTGTGATCCAGAATAATAAATACGGTATTTCAGTGCCAAACCTGGAGCAAGCAGCGAATGAAAACGTCGCACAGAACTTCACCGGCTTCAGTAATCTTAAGATCGTTAACGTGGACGGTACCAATGTCTTTGATTCATGGCGTGGCATGCAGGAAGCGATCGATTTTATCAGAACTGGGAAAGGGCCTGCTATTGTCCACGCCGACTGTGTTCGCATGAATTCGCACAGTAACTCCGACCGGCACGAGCTCTACAGATCTATGGAAGAAATTGCTGAAGCCCAGCGTTACGATCCGGTGGGACGACTGAAGGAATACCTCCTCCTGCACAACGTATTGAAACCGGAAGAGATTGAACTGATCGAAGATGAAAACCAAAAAATTATTGAACAGGCGGGCGTGAAGGTCGAGGGAGAACCGGATCCTGACCCATCAACCGCGCTGTTATTCATCCTGCCAACTCCGTATGAGAATCCGCAGGAAGACAAAACGATTCCACCACCCATGGCAGAGACGCCTCTGCTCACACTGCGGGAAGCGATCAATGAAACACTGAAGGAAGAGTTTCGACGAAATTCCCATACATATCTGTGGGGACAGGATGTAGCATCGAAAGAAAAGGGCGGCGTATTCAATGTCACGAAGGGAATGCTGCAGGAATTCGGCAATGAAAGGATCTTTAACGCTCCGATCGCTGAGGATTTTATTGTGGGAACTGCGAATGGCTTCTGTCGATACCGCGACGATATCTGGGTTGTCGTCGAGGGCGCTCAATTTGCGGATTATTTCTGGCCCGCAATGGAGCAACTCATAGAATGTTCCCATGAATACTACAGGACCAACGGTCAGTTTACTCCGAACATCGTAATTCGGTTGGCATCAGGGGGTTACATCGGCGGCGGACTCTATCATTCACAGAGTCTCGACGCGACATTTGCCACGATTCCCGGATTAAGGATCGTCATGCCTTCGTTTGCCGATGATGCTGTGGGTCTCCTACGTATGGCGTTGCGAAGCCGCGGAGTAACGATATACATCGAAAACAAATATCTCTACAACCAGTTCTTCACAAAATCACACCGTCCGTCTCCACAACATATTGTTCCCTTTGGAAAAGCTCGCGTCAGGCAAGAAGGATCCGATTTAAGTATCGTCGCATGGGGTACGCCGGTTCATTTTGCGCTGAGGTCTGCAAAAAAATTAGCAGATGACCATAACATCCATGCCGAGGTAGTCGATCTTAGGTCTCTCAATCCCCTCGACGTCGAGGGAATACTTACATCAGTGAAAAAAACCGGACGACTCCTCGTTGTACATGAACATCCGCTTTTCGGGGGACTCGGAGGTGAGATAGCGTCGATAGCGGCAGAACATGCATTCCAATACCTCGATGCTCCGGTGATACGGGTCGCATCAAAAAACTCACCGATACCGTTTTCACGGATCCTTGAACGCGTAGTATTAGTACAGGAGGAAGATATTCTACAGGCAGCTCTGAAACTAGCCAGCTTCTGAAGGGACTTGTTAATTTACCCTACCTCATACGTTATTATTACACACACTGGTATGAATATAAGCCGGATCTCAAAGTTTAAATACGGGGGTAATTTATGATGGGAATAAATAATTCAGTGACAAACTTCGACGGTTCAACCTAAGAAGGTTGGAATTTTTCTACTTCCTCAAGTACAGTTGAAACGATTTCCTCTTCCTTAATCCTTTTAATAACCTCGCCCTTACGATAGAGAATTGCCACACCCTTGCCCGCAGCGATACCGATGTCCGCTTCACTTGCTTCACCGGGTCCGTTCACAACGCAGCCCAGAATTGCAATTTTCACCGGCTTCTTCACGCCTGCAAGCTTTTCCTCGAGTTCTTTCATGATACGGAATAGATCGACTTCCAGCCGCCCGCACGTCGGGCATGCAATCAACTCAACGTTTCTTGTTGCGAGACTCAGGGAGCGGAGTATTTCCTTACCGACTTCTATCTCCTTCACTGGATCGTCGGTAAGAGAAACGCGGATTGTATCCCCTATCCCTTCCGCAAGAAGTGTTCCGATCCCTACTGCCGACTTTATAGTACCGGTTTTTGTAGGGCCTGCTTCAGTTACACCCAGATGCAGGGGTATATCTGTCCGCGTTGCGATCAGCCGGTAGGCTTCGATCATCAGCTTCACATCAGTCGACTTTACGGAAACGACGACATCCCTGAAACCGAACTCATCGCAAATTTCGACATGCCGCATTGCGCTCTCGAACAGAGCTTCGGCGGTCGGATAACCATGTTTATTGAGGATGTCCTCCTCGAGTGAGCCGGAGTTGACACCGATGCGAATCGGAATCCCGCGTGCCTTGGCTGCGGTTAGCACTTCCCGTATACGTTCCCTTGAGCCGATGTTTCCCGGATTGATACGAACCTTCGCGACACCTGCCTCAATCGAACGTAGTGCAAAAATATGGTTAAAATGTATATCGGCAACAATCGGAATCGGCGACTCCCGAACAATCCGGGCAATAGCATCGGAAGCCTCCTGATCATTGACGGTAACACGAATGATATCGCAACCCGCGTCAGCCGCTTGACGAATTTGTAGAAGAGTCGCGGTGACGTTGGCTGTTTTCGTTTTTGTCATTGTCTGAACGGAAATCGGCACATTCCCTCCGATGCGGATCCCGCCCACTCTAACCTCACGGGTTTTACGCCGGATACCGACTTTATATGTGATATGGGACTGGATTGTTTTCTGTTCGGATAAATTCATTTTGCATTTTTAATGGTATGTCTTAAGGCGGATAATGTGTTATTACTGATACCACTGATTGAGGTAAAAGGCAGTCCGACTTGTTTATCTATCTGTCTTGCCTCAGTTAATCTTCTTACTTGCCTCGAATAAAATCTTTTTTTCTTCTTCCGTTAAATTCTGATACCCATGCTGGCTGATTTTATCCAGAATCTCATCAATCCGTTCCTGATCAATTCCTTCATGCGAGCCGGGGATATCGTAATAGGATGCATCGGAAATTTTCGTACGATCGGATGAGATTGATACATTATTCCGATGATTGTTAACGATCCGCAACTTCCCTTTCGGGAAGAACCTTTCGAATGAAAATCCTTTTCGTTCCGCGAGAAGATATGCCAAGCCGACTGCCGCACCACCTAGGTGGGCAAAGTGTGCCACGCCCTCGCCTGTCCCGGTGACGCCTGCATACATTTCGAGGAAAATATAAAAGATAACAAAGTAGCGGGCACGAATTGGAAGCAGAAAAAAAATGAAAATCGGTCTGTCGGGAAAGAGCACACCAAATGCGATAAGCACACCGTAAACGGCACCTGATGCACCTACAGTCGGACCCACCGGCGCAAACAATGGCGCGATAAACAGATTAGAGAGGCCTGCCCCTATTCCGCATGCCATGTAATACCAGAAGAATTTCCGGGATCCCCAGAGATTTTCCAGCTCCATCCCGAACATCCATAATGCGAACATATTGAAGAACAGGTGCATCAGTCCGCCATGGAGGAACATATACGTCAGCAGCTGCCATACACCGAATCCTGCACCGATCGGATAGAGCGGGAGGACGTAATCAAACAGTTCGCTTAGCGATAAATCCCCGATGCGGAAGAGCCCGAAAAATGCCAGGAGGAAGTAAATCGCGACATTGCTTACAAGGAGCGCTTTAATGACCGGCGGAAAAAATTTAAAACCGCCCATGATCGAGGGGCGGTGGTATGTACTGTTTGAATATCTATAGTAAGACATGAGGAACAAGATAGACCTTTCCTCTAATAACGTTGTAAAGAACGTACAAGTTTCACTTATCTGCTAAAGCAGCAACACCGGGCAGGACTTTACCCTCAAGGAATTCGAGAGATGCGCCTCCACCGGTTGAAACGTGGGTCATTTGTTTTGCTACTCCTGCCTTTTTCACGGCAGAAG
>CAYGXH010000264.1:0-4785 GCA_964353675.1 uncultured Chlorobiaceae bacterium | reverse complement strand
TAGCTGTTAGTGATAATAGTAATGAGTTGAAAGCATTAGGACAAGGGACAGGGAACAATCAAAGCGGCTTTTCTGCGCTACTGGCAGGTGAACAATTCAATCTTAGCTTCTGTGATCCAGGGTGGATTGCTATCTTTTGGAGTTCTACAGAATTCAATTCTGATTATGCTTATGCGATGGCTTTGTTCAGAGATGAAAGTGGCATTGATTTCTATTCTGAATATAAAGGATGGGGTTATAGTATCCGCTGCATCAAGGATTAACACACGGGCTCAGCATCCCCGTCGTAAGCAATCCCTCCCGTTGCATGCGACAAGCTGGGCCCATTGTTTTTTCACAAAGAATGGCATAATAGAGGGTATTCAGACCTGTAGCCTTTCCTTGAATTTACCTTGAATATTTAGTACTATTCACTGAGCTGGTGAAGGGAGAAGTTGATGATCTTACATGAAAATAATGAGGCGGTATCGCCGACAAAAGGGGAAATGATGATGACGTTGTATAAGATGAAAACGTTATGTCTTTCCTTCTATATCATATCTATAGTTAATTTCTCGGGTTGCGACATATTCGATTCATCAGAAAGTAAACTGAGATCAATCGAATGTAACATTATATTTAGTGTCGAAGAAGGATATAAGAATTATGTAGCGATTAATGAGCCAGAAATTAAGTTGTCAATGGTTACAGAAGAGTGGTATCCCTGTTGCAATTGGTCAATTCTTTCTTACTTAGTGGTTGGGAAAAATAGAATTTCCGTCGATTTAATAGGCATATATGAACCTCGATATTGTTCTATGTCTTTTGGTCCTGCAACATCTTTCTCATTTTTAAATATATCTAATGGGGAATATCCACTCTATTTTACATATAGAGGTGTCACGGATAAATATAAACTGACTGTCACCGATTCTACAATTCAAATCATCAAAGTGTTTTCACAGTTCACTCAACCTGAGTTTACGCTATTTTGGCGCTGTCCATCCAATTCATTTGTCTATTTATGCGGCACGACAACTGAGACTTCCTGGATATGTGAGGATTTCCTTGATACCTTGTTGAATGAGATTCATCTTGAAGAATTTCAATTTCCTGATTCCTGTGGCATTCTTTACCCACGTTCAAGCATGGGATATTATTATGATATGCCAGCTAAATACTTCCGTTATAAAAATGATGTGGATTTTGATAAAGCAGGTGAAATATTAGAATCATACACCCATAGCCATTCAGGGATGGGAATATCCTTGATAAATTGGAAGAACAAAAGTTTTCATTCTTGGTTATTTGAAAATCGTGTTGAATAAAAAGATTAAGTGGAACAGAATGAAAATAAAATCATTTTATTTTGTATCTGTTATTTTGGTTTTTGTTTTTCTTTCATGTGAAGAACTTTCAACCTGGCCTAGCCATTCTGAACAATTGTATGGTGCCTGGATAAGCGATACAACTGAAAATGATATTTATGTTATGAAAAAATCAGCTGGACTAGACTCGAACAATTATGGTTTCATTTTTTATAGCAATGGTCATTTCTTAAACAGATCGAATGCAGGTTGGTGTGGTACACCACCGATTTCATATAAAAATTATGACGGTAAATGGAAAGCACGTTCTGATAGTATGATTCATATAAATGTCGGATATTGGGGTGGTGATTTGGAATACAATATGATTATTGTATATCTCGATGATTTAATATTCAAATTTAGATTTGATTTTAGCGGTACTGCACTTGACAAGCGACGTCACGATCTACCGACCAATAACTATACAACTCAATACTTTATTCACTGAAATGAGAATGATAGGTTCATAAAAGTATTACATTATTTTGTCGAAAGCAATATACCATTTGCTCTTGTATAAATTATCTTAACAAATTGGTGGCAGAACACAAATAAATTTATGTTATAGTCTAAGATAACAAGTGTTATAGTAGTTTTACTTCTAGTATCAACGCTTTTATACTAGCAGAAACATTCGGTTGGGATAAAACTATTTATAACGTTTCTGAAGATACTGACGATACTGAAGTTTGTTATAGGGAGTGAGAATAAGACAAGTGCAGGTTCATAGCGGGATATGAAATAAAAGTGGTCGATCCAATTCAGAATCGGCCCGTTGCGTAGGGGGCAGAAAATATAAACTACAAAAGTAAAAATGGTATCGAGAGCATTGAATTGAGGGGGTGATTTTGACATTGAGGTTAAATCTTGATAAATTAATGATAAGAGGCTTTTTTCTTTAATTAACTTTCAGACAGTTGGAGGGTGCAAAATGTTCACATCCCTCGCTTCCAGATATTGTATCACAGTATTCATAATTTTGATTTTTCTTAGTGGAGGTGTTTCCGCACAAGATGATTCAGGGGGACCGTTTAAAATTGGGCTTTCGCTGAATTCACCACCGGGCAATATATCGGTGGTTCTTGCTATACAATGCACATCCTACGTTGGACTTGCACAAGGTGAAATATCTCTCAAACTTTCTAAAGATACAGTTAAGATCCCTGGATCGAGTGACCATCCATCCCTTCAAGAAGGGAGAATTGTGTTATGGTCGGATAAATCGGATGAAAAATTCACAAAGGAGTTTACATACGAGTTCACCCTTCCAATTGGTGAAAAGGCTTTCGTTGATGTTGTCTTTAAGGGCACTGATGTTAAATATGGAAGAAGTATCTCAGTTCGAGAACGCCTCTTCATGCACCAAACTGCTGAAGGCATTGTGACCTCTCCCGCCTCGTTTGCTGATCTAAGTCATCGGGAAATCATGATGGAACAAAAACAGAAAGGTTACGATCAACTCAGCGATAAGGAAATAAAATCTATTGATCCAGAATTTTTCAAAAAAAAACAAGATGCTTTCCATCCCCCTGGCGCAGTTAGGACAGAAACGGTAGGAGAGTCATGGAAAAAATCCATAGAACCACCCGATTCGATAGCCCAACTAAGAAAACAAAAGGAAAATATCTTAAAGCCTGACAATCCAAAAAAGCCTTCTAAGGAACGCATTCCAAAATATGATACGACCTCCATTAAAAAGGAAATAAAACGTGAAAGGAAAAAGCCGTGAAAAATCATACTTCAGTTTGTGGAAGTGGGTGTAGCATTTAGTATGTTTATCTTCAAAACCTTTTGGACACAATCCAAACCGATTCTTTGAACACTGCAGTGAACAAGGATAAGGAGATGGGCGCTACTGTCGCTATTTTTTTATTTATGAGATTGGTTATAATGCGGATCCGGGGTAAATTATAATGATAATGTAATCTATGATAATAAAAAGAAATGTAATCAGTTTATTATTCTTAACTATACTTCTTACAGGATGTGAGTGGTATAGACCTCCGAATGAACCGTTGGATGCTGACGCGGTGCTTCGTAAGAATATAGTTGGAACATGGCGGACGAGTAAATCTTTCAAAATTATATATTACTCAAATGGATTGTTTGTGGATTCATTATTTTTCTACAGCCAGGTCGACACTAATCAATGTTTTCTTTACCACTCCTTCCAGGGTAAATATTCGATATTAAATAACATACTTCAATATACTAATATTCATTGCACATTCCTGGACACGACGATATTAACCGGAATGTCTAGAGTCCCTATGAGACAAGAGATCCAAATCAGTGACAATCGTCTAATATGTAGGTCTATAGAGCTCCTGACTTCTTCACAACCCAACGATTCTGATCTATGGGGTACTTGGATAGATATTACTTGGGTTTATCATTACGTGAAAGGTCCACCATTGATTATCTATGAGGGTCGCGAACGTAAAAGTTACACATTCTTCAAAGACTCTACCTATTTTTACTATGGGCAGGAGTGTCTCGACGGAAATCCTTGGCCAAATCCAAGTTGGAAAGTTAAATACAGTTATACTCCTCCGATTCTCAATTTCTGGGAAGACAGTATCCGCGTCGAATTCAAATATGGGAACAAGATGTATTGGTACTATAATAAATATATAGTAGAATATTACAGGGATTTTCCATAATTAACAATGGTAAATAAACTGGGTGCAGGTCAAATATGCCATATTTCAACATCGGAGGGCGCTCTCAGGATTTAAATTTATAAAATAACTATTAGGAGAGGTATGAAAATAATATTCATCTTATTGATATTTGTGTTATCAAGGTCATTTTTATTTTCTCAATCAGAATTTCAATCACTTGATACACAATATGATGCTCGTAGCATTTCGATGGGTGAATCATTTGTTGCGTTGGCGAACGCCTCATCCGGAGCTAATTATAATCCTGCAACGCTTAGTGGCATCAAAGGGATCTCAGCATCTTTCAATAAGCGATTTATTAATTGGTACCCAGACTTGGATGAAATGTATTATTTATCATTGAATGCATTCATTAGCACAAATATTGGAGTATTTGGTGTTTTTTATAACAAATTTGAAATAGGAGAAGCAACAATCTCAACACCAGAATATCCAGAGGGAGCCGGTAAAGTAAATGCATATGAACATACATTCGGATTGAGTTTTGCGACAACAATCTACAAAGATATAAAAGCAGGTGTCACCGTTAAATCTTATGAGATTCAGGATTATATACAATTGAATCCTGACTATCAGCCACCTACTGCCGAGATCACTCACCCATATTTATTAGATATAGGTTTAATTTACAATCATAATGGATTTATTTCATCAAATGATGTTATTGATAGATTCTCATTGGGGGCATCGTTACAAAATTTCGGAACTGATTTTAAAATTAACGATCATTATTACCGCTTGCCCAGATACTT
>CAYGXH010000263.1:0-4798 GCA_964353675.1 uncultured Chlorobiaceae bacterium | reverse complement strand
AATTAAGATACATTTTTTTGGCTGAAAATCAATATTTCAAATACGCATGTTGTTATTATACTATATATAGAGAAACGAAGGCGGGGGATGCAACCTCCATGTACGATTAATGGGCTTGAAAGGCATAATGCGGCTCAACTTATGGAGAAGAATAACCGATGCTTTAATGGCAATCCGGGGAAAGAAGAATGTATAACGGTAGAATCTCAATAAATTATCCGCAAGGAATTCAGATCAGGCGGGAAAATCAGAATTGGTAGACTATTCTCAATCCTCCATTACCCGGCACGATGCTTAATCCACTCCGGTCCGACGACGATACGTTTTTCCGCTTTTCCTCTTGAGAAATCACATACATGCTCGTGCTCATTCCAATGACACCGCCTATGATAACGTCCGAAAACCAGTGCTGGTGGTTGTATATCTGAAGGAATCCGTCCAGGATGGCCAGACTGAACAGCCCGACGCTAGCAAATGTGTTGTTAATACGGTTGCTGAGAATAGTGGAGAGTGCAAAAGATACAGTTGCATGTCCGGATGGAAATGCCTGCATTCTGAATCGCGGTTTGAACCAATTGAAATCCCATGAGTTGTCTGTTAGGAATGGTCTGGTTCTTCCGAATGCCCACCGTAGGATCATAACAGTGGATCCGGAGTATAGCAAACTTTGCGTCAATAGGCGGCCCGTAATTCTTAGCTCATTCAGGTGTGTGAATAAGCCGATCCCGTATATGCCTGCGGCGAAAATGCTGCCGTATTCTACCTGTCCGTATTTGACAGGTATATCCTGATATTCGCCGGCAAAAATTTTTCGGTGATCTCTTTCTACTAACCTTTTAATTTCGCTGTCTGCAAACATAAGAAGAGTTGCAGCGGTAACACCTGACGCAGTAATGATCCACTCCCGGTCTGAAAATTCGAGAGGCGCTCCGAAGTAACCAATCGCGTCATGAAATCCGATTTTTATGTCATCCACCACGATATCGGGAATCGTTTGACGTGTCCGAGACGAATCGTCATTTCTCTCGGAACAAAAAAGTACGTCGGTCCATAACCCAACCAGAAGAATCACGTAGAGAAATCTGTTTATGAGCCGCATTCTCGAAATTGATTTTTTCGTTTCGGAGTTTAATGACAGTCTTACAGAATGATGGAAAGCTGTCATTTCTCCTCTATTTCACTATGAAGTTGCCGCGTTGCCTTATATCATCGGATGAACTGCCGATCATTACCTCGAATGTTCCGGATTCAATGGTTCGTTTCAGGTCTGCGTCGAGGAATGACAGATCGTCCGGTTTTAAAATAAAGGAGATCGTCATTTTTTCTCCAGGTTCGAGTGAAATGCGCTTAAATCCCTTCAATTCCATCAGAGGACGGGTAACACTCGCTACGGGATCGTGAATGTAGAGCTGTACGACCTCTTCGCCTTTCTGGGTTCCTGTATTACGAATGTCTACATGTACGGTAATATTTTCCCAACGGGAAATTTCCGGTTTCTCTATCTTAATATTGCTGTACTCGAATGTCGTGTAACTGAGGCCGTGTCCGAATGCGAATAATGGTTTACCGCTCATATTCACGTAATCATATCCGCGCCCGGATGGTTTCACATTGTAATAGAGTGGGCACTGTCCGGCGCTCTGTGGAAACGTGATGGGAAGTTTGCCGCCCGGATTATAATCCCCGAAGAGAACATCGGCAACCGCATTGCCGCCCTCCTCTCCGGAGTACCATGCATCAATAATTGCCGGAACATCATCATACCAGCTTTCCATTGTGACGGCACTCCCTGCGACGAGTACCACGACTGTCGGGATGCCTATTCTGGTAATAGCTTTGAGTAATTCTTCCTGCTGACCCGGGAGACGCAGATCGGCGCGGTCTCGTCCTTCCCCCTCCATAATGCCGCCAACAAATACAACGGCATCGGATTTCTTTGCAAGAGCCGTTGCTTCCTCTATGGTATTAGTCTCTCTTGCGGCACCTTTCCAACCCAGGCTCGCATATGATCCGCCGCCATTTTCATACATTTCAATTCGCAGATCATATGCGCGGCCCTTCTCGAGGTTAAGTATAAAGTAATCTGAGGTTGGTCCCCGGTCGACCCAGTTGTTTACGAGCTGTTTCCCGTCGACGTACAGTCGTACACCATCATCGGTTGTAATGCTGAATTTGTAACGACCTTTGAGCGGCGAGATAAATTTTCCGGTCCAGCGTACGGAGAAATGATCAGGTTTTATCGTTGAATCAGGAGATCCTGCGCCCCAATCGAAATTGAGCTGCTTGTCGATGCGGACAAGAACCGGTTCGCCGGTCAGCTCCTGATTGCCGAAGTATTCAGCTTTAAGTCCCCGCTCTCCCTTTTTTCCTCCGGCCGGCACGAGATGCTCGGAGAGAATCGCCGGCAGAGCAAGTTCACCCAGTTCGCATCCCTTAGCGTAATAAACCGTTGTCTTTGGGGAAACCTTTGCTTTAACTCCTTCCAAAACAGAAACGATTTTCATCCCATATCCGCTGTATCCCCCGAGACGCTTGCCATCAGCATCAGGCCCAATGACTGCGATTGACCGCAGGTCCTTTTTTAGCGGGAGTATATTACTTTCATTTTTTAATAGAACAATGGATTCATGGGCCGCACGAAGTGCGAGAGCTCGATCCCCGGGAGTTTCGGTTACTTTCACGGCTGTTTCCGGATCGACGTATGGCGACTCAAATAAACCGAGGCGGAACTTGGCACGCAGGATGCGGCGCACCGAATTGTCAACCAGGTCTTCCGGAGTTATTCCCTGTTCGATATTCAGCAACAGAGAATCAGCGTAGATGTAGATCCCGGGTAATTCAATGTCGAGTCCGGCTTCAAGCGCTAGATGTGCAACTTCACCTTTTGTTGATGCCATACGGTGTGCGTCGCGGATGCCTCCTGCCGAACCGTAGTCAGAGACAACAAATCCATCAAAGCCCCACTCGTTTCGCAGAATATCGGTAAGGAGCCACCGGTTGGCGGTACATGCCAGACCATCGAGCGAATTGTATGCTGGCATAACCGAAGTCGCGTGCCCCTCCTGGAAACAGGCTTTAAATGCAGGGAAATATATTTCACGAAGGAGCCTCTCGTTGAAATGTACGGGGTGACTGTCGCGTCCGCCGTCTCCCACGTTCGCGGCAAAATGCTTTGGTGTTGTAATGACTCCCTCCTGTTCAATGATCCTGCAGAAAGCAACTCCGAATTGTGTAGTTAGGTAAGGATCTTCACCGTATGTTTCTTCAACGCGCCCCCAACGCACATCGCGCGCGATATTAACCACTGGAGAGAGTACCTGCCGTATTCCGCGCGCACGGGTTTGAACGGCAATTACGCGTGCGATCTGACTCATGAGATCGGGATTCCAGGTTGCGGCTAGCCCGATAGCCTGCGGGAAACTGGTTGCCTCTTTACCTGAGAGACCGTGGAGTGCTTCGTCGTGGATGAGGATGGGAATCCCAAGCCGTGTTTCCTCAACGGCCATCTTCTGAATCAGATTTGATTTCTCAGCGGCTTCACGGGAACCGAAATTGTGCACCGTGATAGCGAGATTACCTATTCCAATGCGCACGAGTGAATCAATAGTTTCGAACGGTTTTATCTCGCACTGCATCTGGCCCACTTTTTCCCGAAGGGTCATTCGCCCCAGGAGATCTTCCACCCTTGCATCAATTGGCAGGTTAGGGTTGTAATATGGTAACGATTTCTTGTCTGTCTGCGACAGAGAAGGAGTCAGGTAAATGAGCATGAGAATAAAAAGTGGATATATTCTCATTAATTTTTTTATTGTATGGTGCATGGCTGTATATCCTTTGTATTTTCTTAGTGTCGAGCCTGTTTCAGAAGTCTTAGTTGGACTGCGTCGCTCAGCAGTTCCCTGAGGGCATCGGATGCAATCCAGCGGGCGCCTCCGGAATCGAGCTGTTTCAATTTACGCGCTGTTCGTATCGCGCATGCATTGAGGAGTTTATTTCTTTTACCTATCTGACGAAGGGCCCAATTGACCGCCTTCTTCACTGCATGCCTGTCATCGGATGCTTCCCGCTCAATTACGGAGAGGAACGTTTTAAACAGATTGTCTGATGCGTCTTTATCGTGAACAGCCAGACCTGCCATCAGTGCGAAACCCGCCCT
The DNA here is from genome assembly GCA_964353675.1 of uncultured Chlorobiaceae bacterium. GTDB lineage: Bacteria > Bacteroidota > Ignavibacteria > UBA10030 > SZUA-254 > CAYGXH01. Next base: position 642 of record CAYGXH010000263.1, on the reverse strand, counting down.
TTTTACAAATTCTTTTTTCCTATGGCTCCATGCAAGCGCTTTGTCCCTCGCGAAAGGTGTGTAAACAAAAAGGTGAATACAACACCCGTCACATATTGCCCAGTTATTAAAATCTGCCGCCCACAAGTCCATCTGTTTCCGGGTAACCAGATTCGCATCATCAATCAGTGCTGCGAGGATTCGGGTATCGTGGATGCCGGTCGCCCAGAGCTGCCGTGCAAGAGTGTGGTTCTTTCCAATCCTGTGCGCAAGTTGATGCATAAACGGTGCCGGCACACCGATCACGTGCTCTGATGTGATGCCGTACTGTGCCATTCCCTCTTTTGCACCGGGTTTGGCGTGCGATTTTAGAATTGATATGATTGAACTAACTCGTGGCTTGCTCATCCAATCTGCGTTATCAGTGGTCATCTGCATTTATCTGCGGTCCATCATAGTCATCAGCGGTCCTATTGTCTGAACCGCTGATAAGTGTGATATAATGATATTTATGATAGCTTCTTAAGATGTTGAGCTTGAAGTAACGTATTTTATCATATTTATCAGCGGTCCATCATAATCATCAGCGGTCATTGTCTGAACCGCTGGTGTGATATAATGATATTTATGATAGCTTCTTAAGATGTTGAGCTTGAAGTAACG
>CAYGXH010000262.1:0-4812 GCA_964353675.1 uncultured Chlorobiaceae bacterium | reverse complement strand
AAATAAAATCATAAATGGAACAATCCTGCGCGAAGATGTGGATCCGGACTTTATCTCACCATATGCGGATACGGCATTCGTCAGTATCGTTGGTGATACAGTTTGGAAGATCTCCGGTGATAACATCTATCGGGAAACAGGTTTTGTTGGCCTTGGCACAGCAACTCCGACCTCGCCGCTAACTATCCAAACGAGGATTGGTACGGAAATTCAATTTGTGTCGACAGGGTCAAACGCAGATATTAGTGCTAGTGGACAATTTAATATCAGTGCATTTCAGCTTGCCCTCAATACAATGGGCCAGTATCGAATGTTAATATCTAACACCGGAAATATCGGAATTGGAAACACGTCTCCGCAATACCTACTCGATGTTACCGGCAGCATCAGGGCAAACGATACGGTTATCGCTTCATCGTTCGTGTACGCTGCGCCGGAAACGGCTTACGTGAGTGGTGCTGCATGGAGTATTGGCAGAGTACTCGGGCCTCCCGATTCTTTGGGATATTCAACCGGTGTATATAATACAAGTAACAATGATGTTTTCTACGAGATACCGCTTCAATTGCCAGATGGTGTCAGTCTGATCTCTGTTGACGTGTATGGATATGATAATAATGCGTTGGAAGAATTGGTGTTCGATGTCTCATATCAACCTCTTAACATAGGGGGTGGATATAGTGTAGCTTCGTCTGGTTCTGGTGTCTCATTTACCAGCGGAAATTTTGTTGCGACAGCAATCCTCAACCCCACATTACCAATCATGAACTCGGCATATGCATATACCCTTCAGATTTGGTTTCGCCCGGTATCTCCCAAAACAAGCATCCGGTATTACAGTTTTCGAGCTGCATACACGTATGATAAACCGGGTGCGATTTCTCATGTGACAAATCGGATAGCACCAATGCTCGAACCAACTAGCGCAGTAGCACCAAATGGTTCACTCCGGGGAGCTGTTCAACGGTGATATGATAGACCGAAGAGAAATTAAATAGGAGACCAAACATGAACACACAATGTATATTGAAGATTTTAATTGTGGCGCTGTGCTTTATCTTTCTGGTGGAGGCAGACTCACAGAACGCTGCTGTATCATGGTCATCATTCAATATGGGCTATACTGCATCATCATCATCAGGTACCATAGCGCGGTCAGTAGTAGGGCAATCATTTGTCGGACAGATGCGGGAAAACGACAAGTTCATCGAAAGCGGTTTCCTCGCCGATACGCTCTTCCGGGGATCGATTGTCGGTGTGATCGACGAAATGATCGTACCGACGGAGTTTCGTTTGGAGCAGAACTTCCCAAATCCGTTTAATCCCGGTACCACAATACAATTCCAACTCCCTAAGGAATCTCATGTAACGCTCAGAGTCTATGATATTCTCGGACAGGAAGTCGCAACCTTAATAGATGAGAAACGGGAAGCGGGCAAATATCTATTGCAATTCGATGGTTCGAATATTTCCAGTGGAATATATTTTTACCGATTACATGCAGGATCATATATTGAAACGAAAAAGCTCATATTATTAAAATAAATCTATTTAAAGCTTTATCTATTTACTAAAATAGCGTATTTATATTCTCTGAATGAAAAAAACCTTTAATCTTTTCCTCGTTTATATTTGGTTAACAGGCCTGTATGTAAGTGCTCAGGTATCTGGTCTTCAATTCAAGCGGTTTTCCATTCGCGAGGGATTGGCTTCCCCTATGGTATTCACAATAGTGAAAGATAATCAGGGCTTTCTCTGGTTCGGGACGCTTAATGGTCTGAACAGATATGATGGTTATCAATTCCGAGCCTTCATAAATGATCCAATGGATTCAACGAGTATCTCTGATAACTGGATAAAGTGCCTTTTTGTCAGTCGGAACGGTAATCTTTGGATCGGTACTCACAACGGAGGATTGAATTGTTATAATCCAAAATCGGAGGAGTTCACTTCTTTCAAAAAAAACAAAAGAGGTCCTCTTGACCTATCATTTAATGATATTACAACACTGTATGAAGATGATGAAGGGACTCTGTGGATAGGTACGAATGGCGACGGGCTCTACTGGAAAGAAGCTGCCGGGAAGACATTCAACCATGTTATAAATAATCCATTAATTGCCTCGAGTGTAAATGATAACGCTATTCGGTGTGTTTTAGCAGATTCACGGGGAAATATATGGGTCGGTACAACAAAAGGACTTTGCTTGTCCCGAAGAGGAGAGAAGCATTCAGGCGAGTTTATTCAGATTAATCCTGATTTGAATAAATCTTCCGAATCAGGTAAATATACAGACGTCAGTTCAATTTATGAAACAAATTATGGGGATATATTAATAGGAACGGGTGATGGTGCATTATATAAGTATGATGAGAAAAGTAAAAACATTGAAATGTTATTTAATCTCGGTGGTAAATCCCAGGGAACACGTGATAATTGGATAACATGCATCCATGAGGATAGGTTCAAACGATTATGGATAGGCACATTAAATAATGGGTTGAAAATATTCGATTTAGAGGGGAAATTATTATACGACCTTCGGTATAAAAGTACTGATCCGGCAAGTCTGGTCAGTAATAATGTAATATCAATATGTGAGGATGATGCCGGAGGGATTTGGATTGGGACACGCGATGGAGTCTCATATTATGATCATCGACAAAAACAATTTATAAACATTTTGCATCAGGCAGATAATCCTTATAGTTTAAGCAAAGGAAGTGTACAGGCTATATGTGGGGATACAAATGGCGATCTTTGGATTGGAACACATGGCGGAGGATTAAACTATCTTCCTTATGGCTCAAGCGTTTTTAAACACTATGTGCATGATGTACGAAATCCTTTCAGTATAAGCAGTGACTTTATCATTTGCATGTCGTGCAAAGATACCAATTTTATATGGTTGGGCACCCGGGGCGGCGGACTAAATAAATTTGATAAACTGAATAAAATATTTACGCGTTTTCTACACAATTCCAATGATTCGACAAGTCTCAGTGACAATATCATTAATTGCCTGGATTTGGATAGCAGGAAAAATGTTTGGATAGGTACTTCTTATAATGGCGTAGACAAACTCGACAAAGCTACCAGGAAATTTATCCATTACCAGAATAACCCGGCCGATAGCACGTCGTTTGGCGGAAAAATATCGTGGAGCCTATTAGCGGATAGCAGGGATAATGTTTGGGTGGGTACACCGGGAGATGGATTGAATCGGTTGGATCGGAGAACTGACAGGTTTACGCATTTATTAAATAAGCAAGGTGACCCGCGGACACTAAGTAACAATTATGTGTCTTCGATTTATGAATATCCTGAAGATATTATTTGGGTAGGGACTGTCGGAGGTGGTCTTAATAGATATGATGAAGCTGCAAAGAGTTTTGCTTGTTATACAACAAGAGAAGGGTTTGCCGATAACCAGGTGGCTGCGATTACCCATGATTCGCAAGGCCGTTTGTGGCTGGCAGCAAAGTACCTGACCAGGCTCGATCCAAAAATAGGAAGCGTAAAAATTTTTGATGGAAGGGATGGAATAAAATGCGGTGAATTGAATCAGGGGGCTGCGCATGCCGGGAACAAAGGGAGAGTCTATTTTGGAGGAACGGATGGTTACGTTTATTTTCATCCGGACAGTATACGCGACAATGACTACAGACCCCCCATTGTACTCACAAGTTTTAAAATATTCGAGAAATACAGAAAATTGCCCGCGGATAGCGCTGCGGGAATCGTGCTCTCTCACGAGGAAAACTATTTTTCATTTGAGTTCGCCGCTCTCTCTTACACAGCACCGGAAAAAAATATGTACCGCTATAAGTTAGATGGATTTGACGAGGATTGGATTTCGAGCGGCACAAGGAGACATGCGTCTTATACCCAGGTTGAGCCTGGTGATTATGTGTTTCGGGTGCAGGGCAGTAATAATGACGGCGTCTGGAATACCGAAGGAGCGTCAATCGCCGTCAGCATTATCCCGCCGTTCTGGAAAACATTATGGTTCCGCCTGATCGCTCTAATTGCCATTGTATCCATAGTAACATTCGCTGTCCATCAGCGGTTTAAATTTCTGCACCAACGCGCGAAGCAGCAGCAGGAACTATCAAGGAAACTTTTAGAATCTCAGGAAGAGGAGCGAAAGAGAATCGGCGCGGGTCTGCACGATAGTCTCGGACAGGATCTCCTCGTGATCAAAAATCTGGCCGTGATGGGCATTGAAGCAAATGAGAATAAAGACAGTTCAGATGAAAGGCTAAAGCAAATTTCTACACTTGTATCCCAAATGTTGGCGGAAGTAAGGGAAATATCATACAATCTCCGTCCGTATCACCTCGATCAGCTTGGATTAACAGGTGCGTTGAAATCTATTATATCGCGTGTAACCTCTTCTTCAAGTATCGTGTTTGAGGAAGATCTTGATGATTTGAATAACCTCTTTCCGAAAGAACTGGAAATCAATATCTTCCGGATCGTCCAGGAAGCAGTCAATAATATCATCAAACATTCGCGCGCGACTAAAACCCTGATCAGAATAAAACGGGAAAAAGATCGCGCAAAATTTTATATATCAGATAATGGTATTGGATTCGACGTTAGCCGTCAGGGATTCGGCCTGACCGGCATGGCTGAGCGTGTTCGCATACTTAACGGATCGATGGAAATAATATCGGAACCGGGCGCCGGCACGGCAATTAAGGTGAATATTCCACTAAGAGGTAAAAATGACTGATACAAAGAAAATTACCGTAGGCATTGCAGATGATCATCCTGTATTAAGAAGCGGACTCCGATATATCATTGATG
>CAYGXH010000261.1:0-4818 GCA_964353675.1 uncultured Chlorobiaceae bacterium | reverse complement strand
CGTGTATCTGATTCTTATCCTCCGCGAAGGAAAGTCGGCAATACCAAAAACTCCTCTGAATATTTTCTTTTTGGCATACATTGCAGTAGAAATCATATCTACACTATTTTCGGTGGAGCCGCTCCATTCTGCTGTGAACATGAAGCGGCTTATTCTCATCAGTATAGTTTATCTTACAACGGTTTCGATCGTTAGTGAATCGTTCGTGCGACGTGCTGTACTTGTGCTGGTCGTATGTGCCTCGCTATTTTCATTTGCGGAGTTGTTCACTCTTCGATGGGATAATGGTCATCTTGCCCGGCTGTCGCAGTTTCAGTATTTCACGACGGAAGGAGGAATTAAGATGTTTGTTATTCTTATTGCTCTTCCGTTAATTATCCATCCATCAACACCGGTTAAATTTCGTATTCTCATTGGAGGATTTCTGGTTCCTCTACTTGCGGCGCTCGTGCTGACTCAGACGCGGAGCTCCTGGCTCGGGCTCATTGCTGGCATCGTAACAATTTCTTTGTTCCAGAAACGGGTGCTTCTTTTTCTTCTTATTGGTGTCGTTGTGCTTTTTCTTCTATTCGCACCTGTTGATTTACGTTCGCGTGCGTTAAGTATTTTTGATCCATCTATGACATCCAACCTCACACGCATTCACATGATTACAACGGGTTGGGAAATGTTCCTGGACCGACCGCTAGTTGGATGGGGAGACATCGACCTCAAGCAGTATTACCTCACATATACCGTCCCCATAGATTCAGCGGAGGGTGGACACCTGCACAACAACTTCATGATGCTTCTTGTTACCCTTGGTATTGTAGGATTTGCGGCAACAATGCTGCTATTCATAAAAATATTTGTACTAGAATGGAAAGTGAGACGAACTTCGAAGAAACATTGGCTCTTCGGAAGTTTGTCACTTGGATGCCTTGCATCTTATATCGGTTTCCATGTGAACGGACTCTTCGAGTGGAATTTCGGCGATCATGAAATAGCGGTCCTCCTCTGGTTTTCGGTGGGATTGATTCTCGCAATCGACAGACTGCACCTAGGATCTGAAAGTGAGCTGAAATGAAGCATCCAATCTCTGTCATAGTCATCACGCACAATGAAGAAAGCATGATAAGTGACTGCCTGTCTAGTGTTCAGTGGGCGGATGATATTATTGTCGTGGATGCATACAGTAAGGATCGGACAGTCGAATTAGCGAGAAAATTTAAGTCGAAAGTATTCCAAAAAAAATGGGAGGGATATGTCTCCGCAAAACGGCTCGGGATGGAACGGGCAGTTTACGAGTGGATTCTCTGGCTGGATGCAGATGAACGTGTTCCTGATGACCTTGCCCTTGAAATCCAGCGGACAATTGCCCAAACTTCCGATTCGCACGCGGCGTATGAGATTGCTCGGAGGGCTTTCTTTCTCGAGAAATGGATACAACACTGCGGATGGTACCCGGGGTATGTTCTCCGCCTCTTCCGGAAGGGGAAGGTGCGATTTACACCGTCTCGTGTCCATGAACGGCTCGAAAGCGATGGACCAGTCGGAAGGCTGCAGCACCATTTGCTCCATTACACAGATGAGAACCTGTACCATTACTTTATTAAATTGAACCGCTATACCTCATTGGCGACTCAAGATTTAGATGATGCGGCTTATCGTTTTAAATTATCTGATATTTTAATCCGTCCCGCTTTTTTATTCTGTAAAATGTATTTCATTAAGAGAGGTTTCCTTGACGGGATGCACGGATTGATCCTCTCCGCACTGTCAGCCGCATACGTATTTTGTAAATACGCCAAGATCTGGGAATTGCGTCAACAACGCAGAGATATGGCGTCCTCACAATCTTGATTCTCAGGATTGATTTTCCTACCTTTCCACATCCAAGGAGATTCGAATGGAAAAAATAACAAAAGATGAACTACTGCTCACTCAACTGATCCTCATGTTCCAGACCGCAGCGATGCAAAACATGGGTAAATTAAAAAATCCTTTGACCGACAAGGTTGAAAAAGATCTCGCTCAAGCGCAAATATCCATCGATATTCTTGATATGCTGCACAAGAAAATGAAGAATAACCTGATGCCTGAGGAGGAACGGATGTTTGCTGGCGTGATCCAAGAACTGAAGCTCAACTACGTCGACGAAATGAATAAATCTCAAGCTTCGACCACCGAGAAGGAGGTAAAACCTCCACCCCCGACAACGGAAGGTGCCCCATGAAATTTGGCGTTATCGGAAATCTCAATAAACCGATCATCAAAACGATTGCATGTAATCTTTTTACCTATCTCAATGAGAAAAATATTTCTTTCTCCGTTCACGAAGAACTGGGGAAATGGTATAATGCTCAGGGGCTTAAACCTGAACTTAAGTCTGCATTAATCGTTTCTGAATCTGAGCTTCCGAAGAGCTGCGATGTCCTCATTGCGCTTGGCGGAGACGGAACGATGCTCACAGCCGCACGCATCGTCGGACAAACCTGCGTGCCTATTCTGGGCGTCAATCTTGGAAAACTGGGATTCCTAGCCGAAGTGTCGATTGATGAACTTAAAAGTTGTATCGACGATATAGTGACGCAGAAATACCATGTTGAGGAAAGAATGGTGCTCCGTGCAACTGCAGGAAAGGAAGCAGAATCATACTTCGCTCTGAACGATATAGTCATCGACAGAGGCTCATCATCCAGGATTATCGATCTGGAGATCTATGTGAATGATGAATATCTCGTCACATTTACGGCAGACGGTATCATAATTTCTACTCCGACAGGATCCACCGCATACTCCCTTGCGAGCGGCGGACCCATTATTACACCGCAGAGTAATGTCATTGAAATCAATCCGATCGCCCCTCACACACTCTCTGCCCGACCGGTCATCATACCCGATAATAGTGCGGTTAAGATCCTTGTACGGGAAAGTCCCAAACCCGTCCATATGGCATCGGACGGTCAGATTGATAATTTTTATCAGACTCCGATTGAGTTCATCATCACGCGTGCCCCATATACGGTCAGACTCGTCAAGCGTAAGAAGCGCAGCTACTACGATTTACTTCGCATGAAGCTGATGTGGGGAAAAGATGTCCGCACCGGTGGTAATGAACAGGATAGGGGATCCAAATAACGGAAATCATTCTTCCATTGCCGATGAACCGATCGTTAGTCGAATTTTCCTGAAGTATTTGTATGATGTTTAATAAGTATTTTTGTGTTCCCGTTGGCTTATCCCGCAGAACATAGGATCAAACGTAAGTCCCCTGCTGACTCCGGGTGATATTACAGAAAATGTTTACTACCTCTATGGCTAAGATACAATCAAAATATGTTTGTCAGCGTTGTGCCTATGAATCACCGCGTTGGCTTGGTAAATGCCCGAACTGCAGCGAATGGAATTCATTGGTTGAAGAGCTTGTAAAGAAAATTACACTGAAAAAAGGGGGCCGGGGAACTTCACACGTATCAGTTTTATCGTTAGACCATGTCGACACACAGGAAGATCAGAGAATTCCAACAGGTATCGAAGAATTTGATCGGGTCCTCGGAGGCGGTATAGTCAGAGGTTCGGTAGTGCTTCTCGGAGGTGATCCGGGTGTGGGTAAATCGACGCTGATGATGCAACTTGCCTCTTCAGTAAAAGGTCAGCGGGTTCTCTATGTGTCGGGCGAAGAGTCACCAAAACAAATAAAACTACGGGCTGAGAGGCTGCAGATGCCGAAGGATGATTCTTTCTTCGTGCTCGGTGAGACCGATATTGACCAGATCACCGCTGCCGTAGGGGATTCATCGCCGGATGTTCTCATCGTGGATTCGATTCAAACTATGTACCGTCCGCAGTTCGAGAGTTCGCCGGGCAGTGTCGGACAGGTGCGTGAATGCACTGCGCTCTTTACGCGTCTCGCGAAGGAAAAATCGGTTTCTGTATTTCTAATCGGACATGTTACAAAAGAGGGAGTTATAGCCGGTCCGAAAGTGGTTGAACACATGGCGGATACTGTTCTGCAATTCGAAGGAGAGAGACAGTATGCCTACCGGATTCTTAGAGCAATGAAGAACCGATTCGGTTCTACGAATGAAATCGGGGTCTTTGAAATGAGGGAAGACGGCCTTCATGAAGTGAAGAATCCGTCGGAAGTATTTCTTTCGCAGCGTTTGTACGGAGCTTCGGGATCTACCGTTGTAGCGAGCATCGAAGGCACGCGTCCCATCCTGATCGAGGTCCAGGCGCTCGTTACTCCGACGAGCTACGGCGTTCCGCAACGCACAACGACCGGATTTGATTACCGGCGTTTGAATTTGTTACTAGCCGTTCTTGAAAAGCGATTGGGGATGCTGCTGGGTCAGCACGATGTTTTTGTAAACATTGCCGGCGGTATACGGGTAGATGAACCGGCAGTCGATCTCGGCATTGCTGTTTCCATCATTTCCAGTCTACGCGACGTCCCGGTCGATTCACAGACGGTAGCAGTCGGTGAAATTGGTTTGAGCGGGGAAGTCAGAGCTGTTCACCAGATCGAAAAACGTGTACAGGAGGCAGCAAAACTTGGCTTTCAGCGGATCGTTGTGCCGAAGAATAATCTCAAAGGATTAACGAACACAAAAGGGATAGAGACGATCGGAGTAGAGCAGGTTGATGAGGCGATAAAGGTGCTCGTACAGTAAGCTTAGAGCTAAGAGCAGAGAGCATAGAGCGGTGAGGTGTGAGCAAGGAGCCATGGGCCGTGAGTGAAAAACAAAGAACAAAGTACTAAGCACCAATAGCAAATGACCAATCACCCCGCACCTTGCGAAGGTTTGTTCTGTTTCAACATTGAGATCCTTCGCA
>CAYGXH010000260.1:0-4829 GCA_964353675.1 uncultured Chlorobiaceae bacterium | reverse complement strand
GAATGCCATAAAGGTGACTGATCCGATTCCGTAGAAGAGTATCCTCGGATCATCCCATCTGATCCTCCGCCATAGCAATAGACCCGGCAAAAATACTATGAACGCAGCCGGAGATACAGTCATTACCATTTCCTGTAAAACGTCGGAGATATGCTTCCAGGAGAGAAGGGAGTAGGAGTGAGGTGCGGGTTGGTAGTTTGAAACCGGAAGAAAGATCTTCTTTAATATTTCATCCTTGTCGCCTATTTGGTAATGGTCAGCATGGAAATAGAAGAAGTACGCGGCGGCGCACACCAGAGCCGACGCGCCAAGCATCTTCAATACTGTGGTCGGTTGCACACAGCGCTTTAACCATGTAAAGCGCTCCTTCATCACCCAGCAGAAAGCAAAAAAGAACGAAGGCAAAATAAGTACAAATACGACGTGCAGGCGGACTCCGATGATGAGCAGTACAGTCATTAATCCAAGCACCTTTTTCCCATCGAATAACTTCCAGGCTGTGAGGAGAAAAACCAGAAGACAAAGGTAGGCGAGCGTGTAATCTTCAACATGACCGAAAAACAATTGATTCGTGCCCGTTGTGGATAAAGCCAGGAACATAAAGAGTTTCAATGTATCGGAAACGTCCAAAGCAATTACCCAGAAGGAGAGAACGAATATAGTAATGCCGCCGCTGAGAGCGCTCAGAATCTGGAACGTCAGCTTATGATCGATACCAGACCATGCTGCAACTGACTGATGGATTATCCGTGTCAGGGGTTCTGTATCGCGTGGATCAAATAGGTTTAGAAATGTATATTGGTAGTCTGCAAGAAACTGCAGAAGGGTTCTTGTGTCTCCGTACATATCTGTCGAAATTCTGAAATAAAAACAGAACAGAGCCGCCGCCGTCCCCATACCAAAGGAAAACAATAAACGTACAGTTGCTAATCGCTTGCATTGCTCGAAGACATTCTCGCAGAGGGGAATATAATGTGATCGAAAGAAGGGTACGACTAAGAAAAGAACCAGAAGTAATAAAAGAATCCGTTCTAAAATTGAGAAGAACGCGAGGTGGTTGATTCCCCAGAGCATCGAATCAGAAAAGAACGACGCTGTTACATAAATGATGAGACCTGCTCCCCATGAGACATAGAAAGTTCGCCGGACTTTCGCGGTTAATTCCGGTTCTTTTTGTTCATGCGGCGATACTTTGGGAATAATATCTAGTCCCTTTTCCTACAATTTTTTAAACACCTATTCCCAAACAATAATCATTAAATAATCGGGATTACCAGTTTATCCCGTTATTTTAAATCTTTAGATGCCCTTCGGTAGCATCATGCCGTAAGCTAAAGCCTAATTTCCAGGATAATCAAATTCTTGGTTTTACACCTGTTGTTTCATATCGATCGCTGGTATTCCAGAAAAAAGATTTGAACGGCCTTTTCTTAATTGATACTATTTTATCAGAACCATTTTCTTTATATCGGAGAATGCACGATTTGCACCCTTTGCATTCAAGCGATAGAAATATATGCCGGAACTTAATTGCCCGTGATGCAGATTGCTTTGCAGATCGAATGATCGTTTATGAATACCCGCTTCAAGCATCTCATCGTTGATGATCGTCGCAATTTCCTCGCCGAGTATATTGTAGATTTTAAGAGTCACAGCCGAGGGAGCAGGAAGCCCGAATTCTATGAGAGTCGAAGGATTGAACGGATTCGGATAATTCTGCATGAGTACAAAATCCTGCGGTACTGTCTGCATGGGAACTACTTCTATGCGCAGTGTCCTTGTCTCCTGATCAAGTATCCTTATCCATCCCTCGCCGGGGGCTGAGGGGCTCTGTTCCAACTGATGGTTCTGCATATCTGTTATCCGAAGCCCGCAGTCGGATGCTTGTACGGTTTTCCACCGGATGGTAACGGGATATGACTCTGTTTGTATCTTGACGAACAGCGATGCAGAAGATTTGGGGAGGTCTTCGACGTACCTACCGGATGTGAAGCGCGCGTCAAATCCGCCGAAGGGCGGCGGTGGAGGCAGTTCATACCGATCGAGATTTTCACTTAGCGATCCGGTTTTCTCCGAAAAATAGAGAGTTTTATTCCCTCCGCTCGCGTCCGCAATAGTAAGAGTGTTGAGTTCACCGAATGGGAGTTTCCAGGTGCTGAAGGTTTCAACTCCCTTGCCATCGGTAGACAGAATCAGTGAGCCGGCAGATTTTGTTTTGATCCAGTAAGCTCTAGCAGGCAGAATCGTATCGCGTGATTGATACCCCGCCTCATAAAGGTAGTAATCGCTTGTCGTGATGTTTGCCGGAACAGTAACAATCTGATTAATACTTACTGGGTCAGAAATAGAACCGATCATATTCCAGCCATCATTCACTGATAACGTGTCGGCCGAAAGGGGAAGTCCTTCTATACCTACTGTATCCGGGTAAGCAAATTTCAGCCAGAAGCCAACACCGTTTGTCAGAGAGTCGATTTCATAGTAAAAACCGCTGTACGCGAACGCTCCTGATATCGCGTTAGGGAATATGGAAATTTTTCTACGATTGCCGGTCGGTGTCACCGGTATCGATGTCATATTCCAACCTGTTGGGAAAGCGAAGTAACGGGGTGCTTTGTAGGAAATCTGCACGGTGCGGATTGCAGAATTTGTGATCGTGTAAGTACTCTGGTTCTTCATGTCTATGGAAAATATCCCACCGCTCGTTGCCTGATCCTGCAGTAGAACGGTACCGATGGGAAAAACATTTTTATCCCACCTCAGCGTAACCGGATACCCGGCTGTGCTTGGCTGTATCAGACAGGTGTAAATGATTTCGAGATTAGTAGGACTGTGAACATTTCTGATATCTATGTTTGTACCGTTCGTCCCGCTGACCGACCAACGGACATCGAATGTACCGGCCGGAGGGATAGGGAGAAGTTCATATTCTCCGAAAAGTGTATCTATGCCGTTCGTCGCACCGGGATAGGTTCCGAATATGATCGTATCAGTTGCCATGCCGGCATCGGTGATTATGAGACTATCAATAAATTCCAGAGGGTGCTTCGGATAAAAGTCGTAATACCCCAGATACCACCGTGAAAAACGTGAAACGGAATCGAGAGAAATCGCAACCATGTCGCTGTCGAGGAAGTCGGTCGCCCCTACGTTTTTAATTATTCCGCTGGAGTCCCTGAATAATGCGATATTGTCGATAGGGATAGTGGTTTCGGCGGTATCGTACCGCAAAGACAAGAGTGCGAGGTAATTACTTCCACCTTTTGCATTAATGGCATAGTATCTCCGCACGAAAACGCTGTCGGATAATCCCGGGCCAAGTGTGTTGGGGTAGCTGGTCATGAGGACGGTGTCGGGAAGCGTGCCTCTGGGATAGAACTTCAGGTACGTGACAGGACTTTCAAATCTGTATTCGTATGCAAGCGCACTGCTTATCGGACGCTTGATCGTACCGCCGCTGATGATCCCCAGTCCTTGCAGACCCTGAGGATTCGTATTGAATATGGTGAGTGTGTCAACCTGGCGCAGCGTAAGATTGGAGAGGGTTGTCAGGTTATTCGTGACTTCAATGTTCCCGACTGATTGTGAAACTGCGCCGGTCAGCAGGTAAAGGTTATAATAGCTCCCTTTGAGAAAGCTGAGCGTGTTGATCGTGAGGGACGATCTGCCTGCATAAAACCGGCCGAATGGTCCGATGGAAAATGCGCCGCCCGATATTATTTCTGTTGTCGCTTTCGGCCTGACTTCAAACGTACCTTCTATTTTTATGGGACCGCTGACAACAAGCTGCGACAGACCTTCTGCCAATGTAAGTTTTGCACCAGTGCCGATGTGAAGCGCACTGATGTTTATCTGCTGTTGAATTGTGCGCAGGACAGGATTAATTGCCGTTTGCGGAATGTAGATGCTGTCGCCATTCTGAGGAGCGCCGTACGGATTCCAATTTCCGGGTGATGTCCAGTTGGAATCAGCGATACCGGTCCACGTGCGAACCGGCAGGGGCGTAACACCGGCGACAAGGATTGTTCCTCCGATGCCTGCCGCATAGAGCGTTCCGCCGCCCGTGCCTGAACGCAGGAGCTGCAGGTCCCATAAAGTATTGTATGTCCCGCTGTTGAGTAAATTCCAGGTAATTCCTCCGTCTGTTGTATTAATGATGACACCGTCATCGCCGACGCACCATCCATTTGCCAGCGTGGAAAACGCTACCCCATATAAGCTCTCGTAAAGCCCTGTTGAATTGTCAACCCAAGTTTCTCCTCCGTCGGATGTCGTTACGATCGTCCCAAAGTCACCGCATGCGACAACGTGGTTCGCATCGATAATATCGAGTGAATAGAGGGTTTGGGATGTATTACTCACCTGTTCGTACCACGTTGTTCCCCCGTTAGTCGATTTTAAGATGAGACCTCCGTAGCCGACGCTCCATCCTATACTCGGATTAATAAATTTTATTTTCAGAGGTGTGGAATATGTATTCGTCGTTTCCGCCCTCCAGGTGATGCCCCCGTTAACTGTTCCAAGTATTGTACCAAAGTCGCCGACTGTCCATCCCGTAGTCGTGTTGATGAAGAAGACGGAATAGAGCGTGATATCGTTGCGGCTGTTCTGTGAAACCCACGATTGACCGCCGTTTGTTGTCTTCAGGATGGCCGCACTGTCTCCGACCGCCCAACCTATGAGGGGTGTTATCATGTGAACACCGTAGAGCGGTTGGAGAGATCCGCTCGGTTGCTGTACCCATGATTTACCGCCGTCTACGGAACGGACGATCAATCCCTCATCTCCGACTGCTATCCCGTATGTGGGTGAAGGAAATGAGATTCCGT
>CAYGXH010000259.1:0-4842 GCA_964353675.1 uncultured Chlorobiaceae bacterium | reverse complement strand
GTTCAATGTTGGAAAAAGCGTGCGTAGGACAACCTTGTATGTCTGCGGCCTGGGCCTTGCCGAGGTATTTATCAACGGCAAAAAAGCCGGCGATCACGTGCTCTCACCCGCACTGAGCGAATACCCAAAGCGGATTTATTATGTTACACACGACGTAACTTCCCTGATTGCGAAGGGAGCGAACGCCATCGGCGTGGTCCTCGGTAACGGCCGCTTCTACGCACCGCGGCTGAGTCAGCCCACGTCCCCGGGTACGTACGGATATCCGAAACTTCTTCTGCAGCTTCACATCGAGTTTACCGACGGCACTTCACGGGACATTCTGAGCGACGAATCATGGAAACTTACTACGGAAGGCCCGATCCTCGCGAACAACGAATTCGACGGAGAGGAATACGATGCGCGTCTGGAACTCGGCGGATGGTCGGAAGCAGGTTATGACGATTCGCGCTGGCAGGAAGCGCAGATCGTTAATCAACCGGGCGGCGTGCTGCACTCCCATATGTCCGTACCCATACGCGTCACAGGAACACTCAAGCCAATCACAGTCACAGAACAAACACCCGGCGTGTTCATATTCGACATGGGACAGAATATGGTCGGCTGGTGCCGTTTGAAAGTAAACGGACCCCGCGGCGTACAAGTCACACTGCGGCATGCGGAAACTCTCAGACCAGACGGGACGCTCAATACCGACAACCTCCGCAGTGCGAAAGCTACCGACACGTACATCATCAAAGGAGGCGAAAGTGAAGTCTATGAACCCCGCTTCACTTACCACGGATTCCGGTTCGTGGAGCTGCAGGGGTACCCCGGTCGGCCGGACACGTCATCGATCGAGGGCCGTGTTGTCAACGACGACGTTGAAAGCGCCGGAGAGTTCACCTGCTCCAGTCCCGTAATCAACCGCACTTATAAAAATATCGTGTGGGGTGTGAGAGGCAACTACCGGAGCATTCCCACGGATTGTCCTCAGCGCGACGAGCGGCAGGGCTGGCTGGGTGACCGTTCCTCTGAATCGAAAGGTGAGACCTATATATTCAACATTGCATCGCTTTATTCAAAATGGATCCAGGACATGGCAGACGCCCAGGATGACAGCGGCAGGATCAGCGATGTATGCCCTTCTTACTGGCCGCTTTATAACGACAACGTTACATGGCCGAGCAGCGCCGTGATCATCCCCGGGGCACTATTCGATCAGTATGCCGACAGCGCTTTGATAAGACGCCACTATCCGACCATGCTGCGGTGGATCGATCATATGAGCAAGTACATCGGCGACAGCATCATTACACGCGACAATTACGGAGACTGGTGCGTTCCCCCCGAAGATCCGAAACTCATTCATACAAACGATCCTGCTCGTAAAACCGCAGCCGGGATACTTTCCACTGCCTATTTTTATTACGATCTGCAAATGATGTCGCGTTATGCCAATCTACTGCGCTTGCCTGAGGACGTACAGCGGTTAGACGCACTGGCAGACAGGCTGAAAATCGAGCTCAACAGACGGTTTTACAATAAAGAAAAGGGACAATACGATAACGGAACTCAGACTTCCTGCGTACTCCCCCTCGCCTTCGGGATCGTTCCTGAGGAAGAACGCCAAAGAGTATTCGATCACCTCGTGGATAAAATCACGAACGAAACGAAAAACCATGTGGGCACCGGGCTCGTAGGCGGACAGTTTCTAAACCGAGTGCTTTCCGATTTCGGTAGATCAGACATCGTCTATAAACTTGCAACAAATACAACATACCCGAGCTGGGGGTACATGGCGGAAATGGGTGCCACGACAATATGGGAGCTCTGGAACGGCGATAGCGGCGATCCCGGAATGAATTCGGGCAATCACGTGATGCTGGTCGGCGACCTCGTTATCTGGCTCTATGAACATCTCGCGGGCATCAGTCCTGATCCGGCACAACCCGGTTTCAAGCATTTAGTAATGCGTCCCATTCCTGCCGGAGACCTTACGTTCGTGAAAGCAACACACAAGTCGCCTTACGGACTCATCTCCAGCCACTGGAAGAGGGACAAAGACCAATTCACATGGGACATTCTCCTGCCTGCAAACACGCGGGCGACCGTATACGTGCCGTCGAGCCAGGGAAGCGCTATCACAGAAAGTGGAAAAGATGTCCGGAATGCGAATGGATTAAAATTTGTGAAATGGGAAAAAGGATATGCGGTTTTTAAGGCGGTCTCAGGTAAATACAGCTTCCGGTCCGGGGTGCCGTCAGATCAGAAATATTAAGGATTGCAACAACTTAAAAACAATTTTAAATTACGTCCATGTGTTGGTTGGGTTGTACCGGTTAGAAACTCCGTGCATATCCGAAGACAATAGTGGAGATAACAAGGACGCTTAATCCTGTGATCAGGGTAATAATTGTTTTTCGTTCGACACCTTTCCATTCTTTGGAAATTAATCCCCACATTGTGCTGAAAAGTATGCTCGATGCCATAAGCAGACTCCACCCTGCAACTCCTTTAAGTATGGATTCGCCCATGCCGTAAAAGAACATTTGCAAATACCAAACTGTGCCGCCGGTAATACAAAGCATCATATTTCTGAGTTTGGGTTGTTTTGCAAAATCGGTGTAAGTTTTGTTTTTAACCTGGAGGAAAATACACCATACGGCATTTACAAGAAAACCGCCGAACATTATCAAAATGAATGTTGGGTTGTTCTCAAAGACCGGATTTGTACCGGCAGTTTTAGCAATTTCGGAGATTGGCTTTCCGGCGGCAACGCCCATCGCGAATGCCGAACTCATGAATCCAGAAAATACTGCAACCGAAATTCCCTTCTTTACATTGAATTCGCCGTGCTCTTTCCGTTCTGGCGCCGAAGTTAATTGTTTATCCTTCATCAATCCGGCTTTGCCGTTAATAACGATTCCGATTAAACACAATCCAACGCCTGCAATAGTTACAATGCCGGAAGATGTAGAAAAGAGATCGGTTATTGAAACGGCGCCGGGGAACAATTCTATAAAGACTGAAGGCATTGCAGAAACGAATATGCTCGGCAGCAATGCACCAAAGACAAGTGTTAGTCCAAGCGCAATTGCCATTCCGAGCGATATACCAAGATAGCGCATCGATAGCCCGAATGTCAATCCACCGATTCCCCAAAGTATTCCGAAAATAAAAGGTTTTGTCATCTGTGCAGTACCGGCTTCTGAAAATATGGACATCAGCCCGGGTATTGTTGCCAATGAAAAGGCCCAGGGGGCAATGATCCACGAAAAGAGGCCGCCGGTAATCCAGAATGTTTCCCATGACCAATTCTGAATTTTTTTGAACGGCATATAGAAACTACCGTTGGAAAATCCGCCGAGTAAAATTAGGAAAACTCCGAGTACTGCTTCCATTTTCACCTTTATAGATGATAGATGCAACTGTTGCCGGTTTACCTATTTTCTTCCGTTTAAAATTCGTTTTTCATATTCCTGGATAGCTGAAATATAATGGCGCCCGACCGGCACATTATTCGTTTCGCAATAATAGTCCCATACACCGGAAAATGGAAGTGTTTTATACTCTTCCAGCAATGCAAGCCGCTCGAAATATTTTCTGGCTGCTTCATAATTTCGCAACTGAGTGATCGGCGAAAGGAGTGCAATTAGAATGGCTTTCAATGCTGCTCTTGCACCTATTAAGTAAGCGCCGATCCTGTTTATAGAAGCGTCAAAGAAATCAAGTCCAAGGCAGACTTTATCTAATTTCCCTGCCCAAACGATTTCCTGCATCAGCTCAATTATTGGATCGTTGAAAAGCGCCACATGATCGCTGTCCCACCGGACGCCGCGGGTTATATGAAAAAGAAGTTCATCTGTGAACTGGAACAATGCCGATACTTTGTCTGCACACGATTCTGTCGGATGGAAATGTCCGATATCGATGCAGAGCATCATATTGTTTTTGACCGCATATCCTAGATAAAATTCATGCGAACCGACAACAAACGATTCGCTTCCGAGTCCGAAAAGCTTGCTCTCGATCGAATCGCGCATAAAACTAGGGTCGTATTGTTTAGCAAAAATCCTGTCGAGCGATTCGCGCAGTAACTCTCTGTAGCGGAAGCGGTTCACAGTAATATCTTTTGATCCGTCTGGAATCCACAGATTGTGAATGGTTCTGGATTTCAGTTCCTTGCCGATGTAAGCGCTGATTTCGCGGCAGCGAAGCGCATGTTCTATCCAAAACTCGCGTATAGATTTATCGGGATGAGCAAGTGTAAAACCATCGGCGGCTTTTGGGTGTGAAAAAAATGTGGAGTTGAAATCCATGCCTATGCCGAGTTTTTTCGCCCATTCGACCCAGCCTTTGAATTGTTCCGCACTTATTGCATTGCGGTCAACCAATTTGCCACCAAAGTCGCCATAGATCGCGTGAATACTGAACCTGTGTTTACCGGGCAGTAGAGAATAAACAAATTCCAGGTCGCCCTGCAGTTCATTGATGGTCCGTGCCTTACCGGGATAATTTCCGGTTGCCTGGATTCCTCCCCCTTCAAGGGTTGCATCCGGTTTTTCAAATCCACCTACATCATCCGCCTGCCAGCAGTGAAGCGATAACGGAATAGTGCGTAGTTTCGTTAATGCGGCATCCGTATCGACGCCCATTTCGGCATATCTTTCTTTTGCGATTTGATATTGCTGCTCAATTGTATTCATAGATGGCTCACGTGTATAATGATTAATATTTATTAAAAATCACACCAAATGACCTTCTAAAAATATGTTTGCAATCCCTCGTTTGTCATACCCGCATGCTTCAAGCGGCCCGCCCGAATCCGCCGGATAAGGACAACATATGGCAGGCGGGGGT
>CAYGXH010000258.1:0-4873 GCA_964353675.1 uncultured Chlorobiaceae bacterium | reverse complement strand
TCGTGGTTTCGACACAGTGGTCGGTCGCGGAGCGCTGAATGGCCTGAATGATTACTTTCTGGGCTTCTTTCTTCGCTTCCATCTTAGAATTGTCCCTTATTTCCTTTACCATCTGGGCGGCATCCGATTTCGCTTCGTTCATCAGATTATCAATCAGGAGTTTTTTCGCGTCCTCCTTGGACATACTTGACACTTTTTCCAGTTTGAGTGTTTCTTCCTGGATTAGCCGCTGAAGGTGAGCGTGTTTCTCTTCAACATGCTTATTTTTGTCGTCGATATTCTTCCTGGTTGTCAGCAATTCCTTTTCTTTCTTGTTGATCAACTCCACACGACGTTCGAGATTGTCTTCCCGGCTTGTCAGTTGTTTTTCGAACGCCTGGAGTTTGTTCCGTTTGCCGCTGGCATCCTGATCAAATTCCTGTTTCTTCTTGTACCATTCGTCTTTTACCTCGTTGAGTTTCTCTTTTTTGAGGGTAAGGGTTTCTTTTTCAGCATCAGCGATGATTTTCTTTACTCGTTCCTTTGCGTTCGCGATGTTATTTTTTGCGATGCGATTGTTGATAAACCATCCCAGCCCGAATGCAACAGCAGCAGATGCAAAAATTATAATTATCGTTAACAGATCTATTGTCATAGTGTTCTCCATTAGGTTATCAGGCATTGCACAGCTACACAATAAAAAAACCGCACGCAGCCTTTAGTCGTATGTATTGAAGAATCTCAATTCATACACAGTGGGTACTCGCCGGAACGTTTCTTACTTCCACTGTCTGCACGCCGTTCCCTTCCGGGAATGACAATGCAAATCCCGTTTAAGCGGGATGAGGCCTGTAATAAGACGTCCTCGAGCCGAGTTCCCTATTAAAGTTACTTGTCAGATTCTTTAATATATTTGACTATAACCCAGAGTTACGACTTTGGGTTCGGCTGACGGTGCGGTTAATACGGTTATGCATTTCCCCACCATCCTTTATGGAAAAGAACATACGATACTAGGACACTTCAGGATTCAGACATTGATCGAGGTACTCATTTATCTTCTTTAATTCAGATTCCACCATCATACGCATCGATCTATGCTTGTCACGTTCTTTGAATAAATCTTCGGTTATATTCAACGCTGACAGAACAGCAACAGTCAGAGGTGGCTGTTCAGGAATTTTTTCATGAATTGTACTGATCATCTGGTCCACATAACCTGCCACCTTGCGCGTCAGGTCTTCACTCTCGCCGCGGAGGGGATATTCAGAACCAAATATTTTAACTTTGATGCCTTTACTATCTACTGCCATATTGTGTTCTTTCTTTACCCTGAAGAGTAAAGTTCTCTTCCTTGTCAACCATACTAAAGAATATACAAGTCAACAAATTGCATTACAAATGCGAATTAATTTTTGATATTAATTCGCGAATACGATCCTTTAAATCGTCGCGTTCCTGGATTGATATAAAATCCGTACTCTGCGCGGATGCTAACTGGTCATGTTCTGTACGCAGTCGGCGATAGTCCAGGTCTTTTTCGTGTACTTTTGCCCGGAGCTCATTTATTTCGGTTTCCAGCTGTTCGACTTGAGCCGTGAGCGCTTTGTTATCACTCCGGAGCTGTTTTACTAACTCTCCCAGCGTGCGGACACGTTCCCAGAATCCTTTTAGCAAACTATCGGTATTCTCAACGTCGTTTATGACACCAACTTCTGTTTCTGTCTGGTGCTGATTCAATTCACGTCTTCCTTTTTACGAATCGTTGCATTAAGTGATTTCTGTAAACTGTTGCTTATTTTATTGATTATCAGTTCCACTTCATCCTGGACTAACGTTTGTTTATCCGACATGAAGACTAAAGCATATGCATAACTTTTTTTCTGCAGACCGATCTGTTTGCCATGAAACACGTCGAATAATTCCACACTTTTTAATAATTTTCCACCTGTATGCCAAATTTCCTCTTCAATTTTTTCCGAAGGAACATCCACCCCTACGACTACCGCTATATCTCTCGTTACGGGCGGAAACTTTGGCAACTCCAGATAATGCTTTTCCCTGCTCTGCGCATCCTTCAACACCGGAATCTCTAGCTCAGCGTAAAAAACATCCTGCTCAATATCATTTCCGGCAAGAATATCTTTTCGTATTTTACCCAGATAACCGGCTCTTACCGTATTTATTTCAAGGAGTATTCCGAGTTCAGTTAAAGCATCGGTAGTAGGATACGGAATAAATTTAATATTGTCAAGAAAAATTTTAGCGAGTAGGATTTCTACTTCCCCTTTCAGGTCAAAGATATCGACAGATCGCGTATTTTCATTCCAAAAACGCGGCATTTGAGCGCCTGTAAGGGCAATAATAAGTCTCTCATCCTCTGTATAACCCGGAACGAAGACATTCTGCCGTTTTCCGGATTCATGATGGTACACTTTTCCGATTTCGAATAACTGAAGATCACGCAATCCGTGATGGATATTATGTCGTATCACTTCAAGGACGGACGGGACAAGACTGGTTCTGAGAGAAGACATTTCCTGACTTATCGGATTAATAATCCTGACGTAGCTGTCCGAATATTTTGAAGTAATATCGCTTGATTGCATGCTGTTTGTGATGATTTCTGTGAGGCCATTACTTACAGCATGTTTGCGGAGTGTTTCATTGAAATCGGCAAATACCTTCTCATCCGAAAAAGTGATATGCGTTTCGTTCTTTGCTTCAATATTATTATAACCGAATCCGCGCGCTATCTCCTCAATGAGATCAATCTCCTGCTCGACGTCAGGTCGAAAAGTCGGTATTTCAAATTTTATGAGTGTATCACTATTTGAATTGATGCTTTGAAGATACTTAAAATGATAACGGTTAAGTATTTTTATTATATCAGCTTCGGTTAAATTAACATCAAGAAATTTATTAGCATAGCCGAGATTGACACCGACGATTTTCCCGCATATTTTATCAGGATATACGTCTATGGTACCCTTTAGTATCTCACCGCCGGCATATTTTGTAATTAGATCTGCCGCACGGTTTACCGCCCATGACGTTACATTCGGATCCGCTCCGCGCTCGAAATGTTGTGAAGCATCAGTACTTAAACCGAAATATTTTGATGTTTTACGAATGCTTCCCGGATTAAAATAAGCGCTTTCAATAAGTATATTCCGTGTGTGGTCCGATATTTCAGAATTTTCACCCCCCATCACTCCCGCAATTGCAATAGGTCGTTCTTTATCGCATATCATGAGTGTGGTTGATGGCAACACACGTGATTTATGGTCAAGAGTTATAAAATTTTCACCCTGCAAAGCCGTCCTGACAATTACCGTATGATCTGCCAGAGTATCATAATCAAATGCATGAAGAGGATGCCCACATTCCATTAATACATAATTAGTTGCATCCACTATATTATTTATTGGTCGAACTCCGATTGCTTTTAGACGGTTTTGCAGCCAGGCGGGGGAAGGACCGGTTTTCACGTTTAAGATTACCCTTGCCGTATAACGCGGGCAATTTACATTATCGTCGATAATAATCCGGGTAAAATCAGATATATTTCTCCGGCTTTCCTGAATCTTTGGCTGTGGGATTTTGACTTCCCGTCCGAGGATCGCCCCGAGTTCCCGTGCGACACCGATATGGCTCATTGCATCCGGGCGATTCGGTGTAATACCGATTTCAAAAATCGTATCATCCAGGCCAAAATATTCAGCGAGGGGACATCCCAGTTTGGCATTTTTATCGAGAACCAAGATACCTTCACGATCCTCACCTAATCCCAGCTCGTATTCCGAGCAGATCATCCCGTGTGATTCCACGCCTCGTATGGAAACACGGGAAAGTCTGAAAGATTTATCACCGGAATCATGCTGATTCCTGGGAATTATCGCATCTATAAGTCCGACAGGTACCTTTTGATGCGGAGCCACATTAGGCGCGCCGCAAACAATCTGGAGAAGGCCGGTTCCCATGTCCACCGAGCAGACTGTCAGTTTATCAGCTTTAGGATGTTTTCTGATTTCAACAACTTCGCCGACGACAAAGTTTTTATATTTTTCACCCAAATATTCAACAGATTCTACCTCAAGGCCGGCCATGGTTAAACGATCGGCAACATCAACCGCTGAAACATCAACAGTCAGGTAGTCTCTAAGCCATTGAAGTGAAATTTTCATAGTGTGTGTGGGTGTCAGAATTGTTTAAGGAGACGGACATCATTTTCATAAAGGTTTCTGATATCATCGATCCCGTAACGGAGCATCGTAATCCTGTCGATCCCCATTCCGAAGGCATATCCTGAATATTTTCCGGGGTCATAGTTGACATATGAATAGACGTTAGGATGGACCATGCCGCAGCCGAGAATCTCGAGCCATCCCGATTGCTTGCACACACGGCAACCTTTTCCACGGCAGAGAAAACAGGTGATATCCATTTCGGCGCTTGGTTCAGTAAACGGGAAAAAACTGGGTCGGAACCGATATTTAATTTCTTTTCCGAAAAATTGCCGAGCGAATGAGACCAGCGTACCTTTAAGTTCGCTGAAAGTTACACCGGTATCAACGTAGAGGCCTTCCACCTGGTGAAAAAGACAGTAACTCCGTGCGCTGATTGCCTCATTTCTGTAGACCCGACCGGGGACGATGACTCGTACCGGAGGGCGTTTATTCTCCATTACTCTGATCTGAACGGGCGAGGTATGAGTTCGCAGCAGAACTTTCTCACTGATGAAGAAAGTGTCTTGCATGTCTCTTGCAGGGTGATCGGGGGGGAAATTCAATGCTTCGAAGTTATGATAATCGTCTTCGATTTCGGGACCATAAGCAACATCGAAACCCATTCTGAAGAATATTATTTTTATCTCATCCAGGGTTTGTGTAAG
>CAYGXH010000257.1:0-4908 GCA_964353675.1 uncultured Chlorobiaceae bacterium | reverse complement strand
CAGTCTTGACTTTTTCTTTTGTCATTTCTTTTGTGTCAAGACAAAAGAAATGACATTTTATCTTTGAACGCTGTGAGATGAAATTATATTTTATCGATAGAGTCAATTAAATACAAGACCTTATGACAGAATACAACAGAAAAAAGATGATCGTTGTCGGAGATAAAGTTCTCGTCATCCCCGATAGCGACAAGGAACGGACGGATGCAGGGCTTTACTTACCACCGACTGTGAAGGAAAAGGAAAAGGTACAGAGCGGTTATGTTGTAAAAGTCGGTCCGGGATTCCCTGTCCCCAATCCCCACTTCATCGATCAGGAATCATGGTCCACTACTCCGAAAGATCCCGTTAAATACATACCCCTTCAGGTTGAGGAAGGAGATTACATAATTTTTCTCCGAGATCAGGCAATCGAAATCGAATACGAATCTAAGAAATATCTCATTGTTGCGCAGTCTGCCATTCTCATGGTAATCCGACGAAATCCGCTCGACGAACTCGAAAAATAACTATACGAACCTAGCCAACCTTGCGAAGGTTTGTTATGCTTAAGCAGAGATAACCTTCGCAAGGTTAAACTGCCATGTTCCTCCCTACCACAAAAGAAGAATTCACCAAGCTCGGCTGGAAGAAGCTTGATATTATTTTAGTATCCGGCGATACATACATCGACAGCTCATACAACGGAGCAGCTGTTATTGGAAAAGTTTTATATGATGCCGGTTATAAAGTCGGAATTATTGCTCAACCCGATTATAAATCCGGTAGAGACATTACCCGTTTAGGTGAACCCGAGCTGTTTTGGGGGGTTACATCGGGTTGTGTTGACTCGATGGTTTCAAATTACACCGCCTCCAAGAAACCGCGCCGGCAGGATGATTTTACTCCCGGCGGAATAAATAACCGACGACCCGACCGTGCTGTAATTGTCTACTCAAATCTTATTCGGCAACATTTCAAAAACACAAAACCAATCGTATTAGGCGGAATTGAAGCGAGTCTCCGTCGTATTGCCCATTTTGATTATTGGGATGATAAAGTACGTCGATCAATCCTATTCGACGCTAAAGCCGATTATCTTATATATGGAATGGGTGAAAAGGCAACAATAGAAATAGCCCAAATCCTTGCGGAAAAATCAGGACAATGCGAAAATATTCGTGGCATCTGTTATATATCTAAAACATCCAAGGAAAACTATCTCTCTCTTCCTTCATACCAGGAAGTTACCGACGACAAAAAGAAGTTCATTGAGATGTTCCACACGTTCTACCGAAACAACGATCCCATTTCAGCAAAAGGATTATTCCAGCAGCATAGCGACCGTTACCTGATACAGAATCCGCCCGCGTTAAATCCGACGACAGAAGAAATCGACAGATATCACGAGCTCGATTATGAACGGGACGTTCATCCTTTTTACAGAAAAGATGGTAAAGTGCGTGCGCTCGATACTATAAAATTTTCAATAACGACTCACCGCGGTTGTTACGGCGAATGTAATTTCTGTGCGATAAGCATTCACCAGGGAACAGCTATCGTATCCCGGAGTCAGGAATCCGTAGTGCGGGAAGCCGAGCAAATTGTTAACATGCCCGATTTCAAGGGATACATTCAGAATGTCGGCGGTCCGACGGCAAACATGTACGGCACGGGCTGTACAAAAATGGCTGAGCACGGGAAATGTTTGAGGAAAGATTGCGTATTTCCTTCAACATGTTCGAAACTGGATTATGATCATGAGCCCCAAATAAATCTTCTGAGGAAATTACGGAGAATAAAAGGCGTAATAAAAGTGTTTGTTTCTTCCGGGATTCGGTATGATTTGATTCTTGATGATAAAGAATCTGGGAATGAATACTTACAAGAGTTAATTGAGCATCATATTTCGGGACAGCTTAAAATAGCACCGGAACATACTGAAGATAGCGTCCTTAATCTCATGCGCAAACCGGGAACACGTTACCTGAATGAGTTCAAGAAACGTTTCGACCGTATTGACCGGGAGATTTCCTCCAGAAGTTTAACTTGCAAACCTTGCGAAGGTTCGCTGAGTTCAAGCAAAATAAACCTTCGCAAGGTTCGAGCTGGCTTACAAAAGAATCGCCAGTTTTTAACATATTATCTGATTGCGGCGCATCCCGGGAGTACATTACAGGATGAACTCAGGATGAAGAAATTTATATCTAAAGAATTAAAAATTACACCCGAGCAGGTTCAGATATTTACCCCCACCCCATCTACTTATTCGACGCTGATGTACTACACCGAAATGAATCCCTGGACAGGAGAGAAGTTATTTATAGAGAAGAATATCGGAAAGAAAGAAAAACAAAAGAAGATAATCGTGGAAAAATAAAAAGATTGAGTACCAATCACAGCTAATTGAACCTTTAAATCTCCTTAAAGATTTTGAAGTTCTCTTTACATTTCAAATTTACAGTAATTCCATTTCCATTTTTGCCAATCATCGACGTAACCCGCTTTTACAGGATTGTTCAGTACATACCAGACGATTTTATCGAGTTCTTTTCCATCCTTAATAACATGATCGTAACTCTCATGCTGCCAGAATGCACCAGAACGTTTCAATATTTTATTCGCCTCTCTGGCAGTGGAACCTTTAATACGTCTTAGTATATCTGTTAACCTATAATTTTTATAAACTGGTGTAAATCGAACTTCAGTTCGATTATTGTTCATTCCCTTATCATGATTTATTTCATCAGATTCCGATGGTATCGAATTTCGCCCTTTTTTGTCGTTGTTGTAAAGAGAGACCACCATGTGTACATGATTCGGCATTATAGAGTATGCAATTAATTCGTAATCACTATTTTCTCGGACATGAATTGCTGTTGCGACAATCTGTGCTATACGTTCGTCTTTCAACCATGTAGGTTTATAAGAATGTTTATTTAAGAACTCATCGAATTTATAAAAATAACGTTTTCGATTATTTTCAAGTTCTTTCTTCTTTTCGGATGGATCTATAATGATTTCAAGCCTTTTTACTATATCCTCATATTCTTCCCTAAGTTTGATCATAATTTCATTCGGTAAAGAACCTGCAAGTCGGAAAGTAATAAAATATGAAGCATTGGACGGCTGGTAGTGGGGTAAATTACAGCGTTAATATATCTTTTCGTCTCCCATTCTATTCAGCAAAATGAATTTCGCTCTACAAATATAACAAAATTAAAATTGTAAATCGAACCTTAGTTCGATATCAATGAAATGAATTTCGTACTACAAATATAATAAAATTAGAATTGTAAATCGAACTTCAGTTCGATATCAACGAAATGAATTTCGTGTTACAAATATAATAAAATTAGAATTGTAAAACGAACTTCAGTTCGAGGTTTGCGAAATCAAATTATTTGTGGAAAAGATTATCGGCAGAAAAGAAAAACAGAAGAAGATAATAACAAGCGAACCTCACGAAGGTTAACTCACATCAATCATTTCACTACTTCCCTCTTCCACTTGGCCGTCACGGACCATTCCGTGGCGGCCCTAGTATGTGCCACGGTGGGACCATGACACCGAAGGTACAATTAAACCTTCGGGAGGTTTATCCTGTATTTAAACCCTCACCCTATAATCCCTCTCCCGATTCGGGAGAGGGATGCTATGATCATGCTCTGATAGGGTGAGGGTAACAAGCAAACCTTCGGGAGGTTAATCCGGTTCACTCCTAAATCTTGCAGTGTAGCGTCTTTCTCAAGGTACACCCTGGAATGTCAACCTTTTACGTCATATGTGAGTCCTATGACTAACGATAAGAATTACCTAAAATATTTTGATTTTGAAACTTTGCAGAGAAAAGCTCGTAATTCTTAATAGAATAATCACTTTGGGGAATCGTATTACCCTGTTAATATCAGATGTAAGATGATTTCCTTTTATTTATTTGTTGACGAGGTTTTATGCAAAAGATTTTTCTTGCCCTTCTTGTTCTGACTCAGTTTGTCATTGCAAGTACGAACGATAATAAAGTTATCCACATAAAAAAAACCACTGACCGCATATCAATTGATGGTGTCATTGATCCGGTTTGGAATACTACCGACTCAGTCGCCGACTTCATTCAATTCCAACCATATATCGGCAAGGAACCGTCCCGCCAAACGATAGCGAAAGTTCTGACAACGGAAAGCGCTCTTTATTGTCTGATGGTCTGTAAAGAAGATAGAACCAGTATTCAGTCAAACGCCGGTAAACTCGACGACGGCGGTAACAGCGATTTTGTTTCCATTATGCTGGATACTTTTAGAGACAATCAGACGGCATACAAGTTCGGTGTGACAGCAGCAGGTGTGCGCTCCGATTGCCGGTTGTTAGATGATGCCCGTAACAGAGATTACAGCTGGGATGGTGTCTGGTTCGCGGCGTCGAAGGTATATGATTGGGGGTTTGTTGTAGAGATGGAGATCCCCTACCGGTCGATCCAGTACGATGAAAACCTGAGCGAGTGGGGATTAGATTTCGATCGCTGGATACCGGCACGCAATGAAGATATTTACTGGTGTCCGTATGAAGAGAATGAGGGTCAGAGAATTTCAAAATTCGGGAAACTGCTGTTCACCGACTACCGCCCCTCAGTAAAAGGATTAAATCTCGAAGTGTACCCTGTCGGTATTACGAAAGCGACATATCTAGAAGACAATAAGTATAAAATTGAACCCGATGTTGGTATCGACATTTTTTATAATCCATCCCAGAAGCTCACCTATCAATTGACGGCGAATCCAGATTTCGCGCAGATCGAAGCAGATCCGTTCAATTTCAATATTTCACGGTACGAATCATATTTTAATGAACGAAGACCTTTCTTTACCCAGGGTAATGAAGTGTTCATGCCGTCCGGGCGCGAAAGTAATTCGGGATTCTACAGACCGCTTG
>CAYGXH010000256.1:0-4926 GCA_964353675.1 uncultured Chlorobiaceae bacterium | reverse complement strand
TGAGTACGATGCTACGAATGCAAGTATAATGGGACTTGTATACAGCGATAACCTTATCTACCTGCACGGCTATTATAAGGATCACGGATTTAGTGTCCGTTGCCTTAAAGATTAATCCCACGGGCTCAGCACCCACGTTGTTTCTAATCGCCTCCCATTGGGAACGACAAGCTGGGCCTGTCATATCAAACCTCCCGGAGGTTAATCTGTTCATTCATTGTAAACCTCGGGAGGTTTACTCAATATCCGTCTGAACCGCTGATAAATATGATGGAAATGATGTAAATGATAAGGAGCATATGAATGTATATCATAACAATCATTACATCACAACCATCAGCGGTTCTGACAATTTTCACTGAGGTGGGATCTAAGTTTAGCATTTGCGAATCACGAGTCTCCATTGGGAACGACAAGCTGGGCCCATTCTAATTCCGGATTTTCCCATCATCTCCCCGCAGGGGTATCCAGATTACCCCTAAGCTATATTCGTCTGAAAAACCCCCAGCAAGGTGGCAGTTTTTTCACAAAGAATGGCATTCTAGCGGGTATTCAGACCATGTAATACGTGCAATCTTTCCTTGATTTTTGACAAAATATTTTCTACTATCCATTAAGCTGGTGAAGGGAGCTTGGATAGGTTACTATACTATGGTGGAGTATGGATCCCTTCTGAGATGATCTTGCATTTATGGAACCAATCTTGATGGTAACAAAGAAAATAAAAACGCAATTCTTCGTACCTCAGGACAAGTATTGCGTCATTACACAAATTATGCGAAAGCCGCTGTAGGAAGGAGAAATAAAAATGAAGAAAATTATTAAACGTACGTCGTCTATATGTCACATTTTAGCAGTCGTATATACGATTATGTTTTGTCTTAACGTTAAGGTGTATTGTCAAATTGCACCGGGTCCAAGTCAATCCGCAATCATCATTATCTCAACGAAAACCTTCGACTGGAACGATGGCCCACAGGGGTGGGAGGCCACCAACGACTTCAAATTGGACAGCGCATTCAAGAAACTCACGGGCCCGCTCGATGGTAACGCATGGATTACAGAAAGCCCTGGCAATCGTGAAACCTATACAGAGGGTGCGTATGCAAGTTCACAGGGTTATAGTTCCACATATCCCGGTCCAAACCTCCTAACATCTCCATGGCTCGATATATCAGGAATAAGTGGTAAAACCATATACGTCTCATTCTCACACAGCATAGCGATAGAACCGGATTGGGATAGAGGTTGGATGGAATATACTACGGATGGTACCAATTGGCATCATCTTGGTAAACTCAATGATCCAAAGGGGATTAACTGGTATTCAGAATCCGTTTATGAATTTGCTCATTCCGATGATGCATCCGGAAACATTGATGAAGCAACCCTGAATCAATACGGATTGATTTCAGATGCAAGCGCTTTGCCGATTGATACTTGGGCGAGTAATGGAAGTGCGGAACCGACAGGTCCACTTGGATGGGTGTTCGTTCAATTGAAAGTCGATTTAGGCGATTATACACCGGAAATAATTCATTCCGGCGCCATAAGATTCCGGTACGTAGCCTTTTCCGATGCAGCAACTGCAGTTCCTAACGGCGGATGGGCGATCGACAACTTCACTATAGGTATTAAATAAATGGAAAGAAGTTACGTGGCGGCATGGGTGTGCGCAGTCCTGTAGACGCGTTAGAAACTGATATATGATATATGGAAACCATATAACACACCGGAAGAGACAGGAGAATTTCACTAAATGTTTGAATGTAAAAGAGTTATTGAGTATTTTAATGTAGGATGTTATACCGACAGTAATAAAAGAAAGAGTGTTATATTGAAACCATATATTAATAGTTAGGCAGCGGATAAATAAAAAAAGGAGGAACGATATGAGTAGATTAAACAATTACAACTTGAAAGAACAATGCAAACGATTCTTGGTAACCATCGTTCTTGTTAGTACTTTGGTTTTTTCATTGAGCGTAAAAAGCCAAGATAATAACAGGTCAACCGCTATAAAGAATGTGCGCATTTTCGATGGTTCACGAGTTATTCCACGTAGCACTGTGGTCATGCGTGATGGAAAAATTATTAAAATGGGGCAGCGTGTTTCTATACCTGAAGGAACAGAGGTTATAGACGGTGAGGGACAGACTCTGCTGCCCGGATTGATAGACGCACACGTTCATATTTGGGATGCGCAGCAACTGAGGCAATCGTTGGTTTTTGGGGTAACGACCGTGGTTGATATGGGCATGGCCTTTGAAACCATGGAGAAAATTAAAAAGCTGCAATCCTCCGGGGATGCTCCCGATATGGCGAGTCTGATTTCCGCAGGATCACTGGTGACTGCACCAGGGGGGCATGGTACAGAATATGGAATCCCCTTTCCGACTATTACAAAGCCGGAAGAAGCACAGGCTTTTGTTGATGCCCGGATTGCGGAAGGCTCTGATTTTATCAAAATTATTTACGACGATGGCAAGACATATTCTACAGAATGGCCCACACTCGACAAAGCAACATTGACTGCTGTTATTCAGGCGGCGCATAACAGAAACAAGTTGGCAGTAGTGCATGTTGCGACATTGCAGGAAGCCCGTACGGCAATAGAAGCGGGAGCGGACGGCCTTGCGCACCTGTTTTGCGACGATGCATTCGATCCGGAATTTGGCCGCCTTGTGGCCCGACACAAAGCATTCGTGATACCCACATTCGCTGTTCTGGAAAGCGTTAGTGGAACGTCCGGTGCACCAATCCTGGCGGAAGATTCCTATTTATCGCCCTACCTGAAGCCGGCGGACATCATCAATTTAAAACAAACATTTCCTTTTACCTTTAAAATGGGAAGAAGAGGTTACGAAGGAGCAGAGAAAGCACTTCAACAACTGAATGCTGTGCATGTTCCCATTCTTGCCGGTACGGATGCGTCGAACCCGGGCACGACCTACGGCGCAAGCATACATCGGGAGCTCGTATTGCTCGTCCATGCGGGTCTGACGCCCATTGAGGCCTTGAAAGCGGCGACCTCGACAACGGCGATGATCTTCAATCTCGCAGATCGCGGCCGGATTCAATCCGGCTACAATGCGGATGTCCTGCTGGTCAATGGCGATCCGACAAAGGATATTATGACAACACGTAATATAGCGGCGATTTGGAAAAACGGGATTCAAGTGAATCGCAGAATATATCGTGATACAATTGAGAAAGAAAAAGCGGCGGCGGAATCTCAAAAAAGCGCTCCTCCCCCCGCAGGTTCGGAATCCGGTTGGATCAGTGATTTTGAAGCGGAACAGATTGCCGTTCATTTTGGCGCCGGCTGGAGTGTTTCCACGGATGCCATGATGGGGGGAAAATCGACCGCCGAATTTCGGAGGGCGGAAGGCGGTGCACAAGGAAGCAAAGGATCCATGATGATTACGGGAAATATTGTGGCTGGAAGTCCGAGTTCGTGGGGGGGGGCATTCTTTTCACCGGGTTCAGCTATGATGGCTCACGCAAACCTGTCATCGAAGAAGGGCGTCAGCTTTTGGGCCAAAGGGGATGGGAAAACGTATTTTATTATGATTTTTGCCCAAAGTCTCGGTTATATGCCATCTATTCAAACCTTTGTATCCGGATCAGAGTGGAAACAATATACATTACCGTTTGAAAAATTTAATACAGATGCCCATGATCTCACAGGGTTATTTTTCGGTGGCGGATCAGAACCGGGTGAATTTACTTTCTACATCGATAATGTTCGGTTAGAATAAGTTACGCGAAATCCCGGACAAGAATCGTTCGGGATTATTTTGTACTTTGTACTTGGTACTTTGTATGAAAAGCGTCAATTGTCATATGTCATTGGTGTTCGGATGTACGATTTTATAAGTAATGACAATAAAAAAAAAGAACCAGGTCCAAGGTACAAATGACCGGTGACAAATGACAATACTTTCCGCCCTTTGCTCCTTGATTTTCTTCTTATATTGTGCTATCTTCAATCAGCAAAAGCAGTAATCGAACATTCTCTCTCCCCAGTATCGGGGATTTTTTATTGAAAATATGAGCGAGAACGGAAAAATACGGGTAAGGTTCGCCCCCAGTCCGACAGGATATCTGCACATTGGCGGACTGAGAACAGCGCTCTACAACTATCTCTTCGCCCGGAAAACAAAAGGAGTCTTTGTGCTCCGCATAGAAGATACCGATCGTCAGCGCTTCGTCGAAGGTGCAGTCGATAATCTAATCAAGACATTACAATGGTGTGGTCTTGAGTACGACGAAGGACCCGTACGCGGCGGTCCAAACGGACCATACATACAATCTGAACGTCTTGATATCTACCAAAAAAATGTCCGGAGCCTCATCGAGCAGGGGAAAGCCTACTACTGCTTCTGCACACAGGACCGCATAAATACTCTCAGATCCCAGCAGGAAAAACAAAATGTCCAGACGAAGTATGATAAACATTGCCTGCATTTACCTCCTGCAGAAATCGAGAAAAATCTGAAGAACGGAATACCGAAGGTCGTCAGGCTTAATGTGGCGCCAAATGAAAAAGTGATCGTCGACGATTTTATCCGCGGTCGTGTAGAGTTCGATACGAATTTGCTGGATGATCAGGTACTGATGAAGAGCGACGGTTATCCAACATATCATCTTGCCAACGTGGTTGATGATCACCTCATGATGATAAGCCACGTTATCCGCGGGGAGGAATGGCTTCCCTCCACGCCAAAGCACGTGCTCCTTTACAAGGCGTTCGGATGGGCCCTTCCTACATTTGCACATCTGCCGCTTTTACTGAATCCCGACAGAACCAAATTGAGCAAACGACAGGGTGACGTCGCGGTTGAGGACTATCGGGCAAAAGGCTATCTGAGTGAAGCGCTCATTAACTTTGTGGCGCTCCTCGGCTGGAATCCGGGAACTGAA
>CAYGXH010000255.1:0-4936 GCA_964353675.1 uncultured Chlorobiaceae bacterium | reverse complement strand
CCCGGACTAAAGGATATCGGCACTTGGAGCGTAATTGGTAAATTTAAGGTTTCCGAATCCGTTGAACTATCTGACGAAGAGAGCGGAAGAGATGCAATTACATTTACCGATGATGAGATTTATGCACTGCTCAGGGAGCTCTGCGGTGATTCGAACCGGCCGTATCTCGAATCCATGCGAGCCGGCGGATTGTTGTTCACTACCTTCGCTTTTAATGGATCGTCTATGTCGCGAGCGGAAGTATCCGCCCTCCTCCAAACGCTTATTGCGAATCAGGTAGACTGCAAGTTAAGAGTTGAGTAATAATTTCAGGTAAGGATGCTCATTATGAAACACACGATACGCACCATCCGAAGGTTTGTGGTACTCCTCATAACCGCAATTTGTATTGCGGCAGTAGTATCACTTGCAAGTGAAAACGCGAACGTCGCACTTGTGAAGAAAACCGTCAACGACGTTAAAAAGAAAACACCCGACACGAATTGGGAAAAAGCCGCGATCGGTACTCCATTGATGGGAGAGGATCAGGTTTCGACCGGAAAAAAATCGTTCGCACTCGTGAAATTTTCGGCTGATAACAGCATTGTTCGCGTGCGCGAACAGTCACTCCTAACCGTTAAGGGTGAAGGACCGCGTCATTCCCTCATTAAAGAGGTATATCTTACAAAAGGCGGAGTCGGATTCAACGTGACCAAACAGAGGCAAAATCAGGAATTTCGTCTGACTTCACCGACGTCCGTCGCCTCTATCCGCGGAACTAAAGGGTGGTGGAGTCGTGGAGAACATGCTGATACGCTCATCGTCATTGAAGGACTCGTAAATCTCCGCAACCGGAATTCCAACCGTGAAGTCGATGTCGGCAGCGGATTTCTCGGAATTTCGTACGACGACGGTACGGTAATTTCCCGTCCGGCAACGAGCGATGAACTCGCAAACGCGGATAAGTATGCCTCGGCCGATGAAACGAATAATGAAATCAAATTTGAACTGAAGGATCAGAAAGGCAATACGAAAACACTGAAACTCCAGTACAAAGAGTAAGGAATGAAGATTAAGCATAATTTTTGTATTTTGTCCAGGACTTAACGCGACTGACTGATAAAAAATAGAGGAACCCAGGTGTTGAAAAATTCCCCAGAACAACACTGCCGAGGTCTTGTGAGTGCGTTGCTCGCACTTTGCCTCCTCGCAGCGGGAGCTAACGCTCAGATCAGCGATAAAATCGGTAAGATCACAACCGGCGCTGTTGAACCGGGAAAAGCCCTTTCTTTTCAGATTGAACTACTTCAGGCAAGTACTCTAGAACGTCTTGAACTTGCGTACCGCCAGTTTGGCGTTCGGGAATTTTCACGTATCGAGATGTCGCTTACCGGCAACATCGCATCCGCAACTCTCCCGGCTGAAGCCATCATACCGCCATTTGTGGAATACTACCTCCTTCTCTACTATGCCGGGAAGGATGTTCCTGAAACGTATCCGGTAGAAAATCCCGAGCAATCACCCCTGCAGATCAACGTTCAACCGGGAATGCTGGAGAAAACGCAGATAATCATTCTCAGTCCGGATCCGGGCGAACGGGTTTCTGCCAAGGACCTGCTAATTTCTCTGTCGCTTGCTCAGTTTGATTCCAGTACGGTTGTCGGTCCAATACAAATTTACGTTGATAAAACTAACCTTTCGGAAGGCATTCTCCGATATGGAGATCTGATTGTCGTCAGACCCGAAAATATTTCAGCAAAGTTTTCAGCAGGAGCGCATATAGTTCATGTTATTCTGACAGACATAGCAGGGAAATCGATCGATAGTGTTTCCTGGCCATTTTCTCTCGAAGGCACGAGCGAGGAATTTCCTCAACTCGTACTGCCGGTCTCCCCTTTGCGTACTTATTCTTCCCTTCAATTGGAAACACGGCAGGAGAACATTTCCGGATCGACAACGCCATTCAACAGGGCTACGCTCACGGCTAACGCATCGTATCGCGAATTCCAGGCACGCGGTTATCTCTACCTCACAAATGAGGAAAAACAATATCGTCAGCCGCAGAACAGATTCCTTGTCGTTGCAGAAGCACCGTGGTTAAAGATCGGCTACGGCGACAGCTACCCGACGCTACCCGATCTCATTATGAACGGAAAAAGACTGCGCGGATTTTTTGGAAATTTGACATTAAATAAGTTTAGCCTCGATGTCGTGTTCGGAACCGTTACCCGAAAAATTGACGGCAATATCGGTATACCATTCCCTGATAGTGCCCTCCCGACGGAGCAAGCAAACGATCCGGGTGCAACATTCCAGCTTTATGACACCACCGGCGGAATCAATCAGTGGGTGAAAATGTCTCTGGGAACATACGAGCGGGATCTATTTGTCGTTCACCCGATATTTGGAAAACGAATTGGTTCTCACTGGGGACTCACATACCTGAAAGGCAAGGATGATATCGGTTCCATTAGGTATGGTATAAGGCCCCGGGAAAACGCCGTAATCGGGACTGACATCCTTCTCTCCTTCGACCGACAGAACTTTGAGATTATGGCTCAGGCAGCCATCAGCGCCACCAATAACGATATCAGTAAAGGCACGTTTACCGATACGGATATTGACACTCTCTTTTCGGATAGTGATGAACGGGAACGCAGAAACATCCGGCAGTTGAGAGATTACTTTTCCAGCATCATCACCGTCAATGAAAATCTTATTCCTCTTCGGATGAAAAATATTCCAACTCTTTCGTACGAAGGCGGTATTGCCCTAAATTATTTTTATAACACGTTGCGTTTTACATACCTCCGCCACGGTGAAGCGTATGAATCCTTCGGTCAAACATACCTGCGGCCCGATGTCGAGGGATTCGTCGCCACCGACCGTCTCCGTTTATTCAAAAATCAGATATTTTTATCAACCGGGTACGAACACTTGCGGGATAACACGATAGGATCAAAACCGGCTACAACATCGACCAATACGGCAAACGTCAGCGTATCGTATTTCCCCTCAATCAATTTTCCCAATATAACCGTCAGTTACCTGTACGCTTCAAACAAAAACGATCTCGATCTTAATGATACTAGCTACGCCCGCTGCGACAGGACAAACAGAGTACTCCTGCATATCGGAAAAGAATACACATACATTGCACGACATAATCTTTATCTCACCATCGGAACGTCTGTAAGGAATGATGAGACCGTCAGGGATCTCGATACGCGTTCAACGACGGTAGGCATAGGAGCTCTTTCAACTTTCGATATCCCGCTTCAGACGACTTTTAATGTCACCGTAAATGCGAACAAAATAGTCCTGCCCTCCACGGAAACGGCATCAATCACGTACACCACATTATATGCGAACGCTCAGTACCGCACACTTAAAAACACTATGACACTCACCGGAGCACTGAGTCCGACATTCGGCGACATCGAGCGGTACCTCGTCAACCTTGGCGTCCAGTATGCGTTCTGGGAATACCTTACCGCGCGGACGGAGGTTTCGCTTTACTTTAACCGGAAACTTTTCAACCAGCCGAATTTCAAGAACGACGTCATCCTGACGTTCACAATCAAGGCAGACGTATAGTAGATTGCATGGAAAGACGAACTGCAAAACCGCTGCGTTTTTTCTTACTCCAAATCAGTATTAGCTTCCTCGTCACGTTATTTGTTCTGGCTCTAACCCAAGACCTTTTTTTTAGTATTCCACCTCTGAAAAGCGCAGAGTTGTCGCTCATTGACCTGCGATTTCGTCAGAGGGAAGTACAGAAGAAGAACAAAAATATTGTCATTGTAAACATTTCCTCGGAATCGTATACATCCCTGCCGGCGCGATGGCCCTGGCCCACATCTTACTACACGAGGCTTATCTCGAACCTGACGCGTGCAGGTGCAAAGGTCATCGGATTAGACGTTATCTTTCCTCCCGCTGCAGGCAGTATAACGGAAGATGACCGTGAATTCCAACGCATCCTGCACGAATCTGCAAATGTCGTACTTGCCGGAAAGATAAAATCCGAGGAAACAAAATTTACCCTGCGGCAGAGATCTCCCTCATACGGAAACCGGTTCATAGATACGTTAATCCGCTTCGGCATCGTCAATCTCCCTCTGGACATAGACGACGTGCGCAGGCGGTATATGCCTTTCATCTTCGACGAAGACCAGGAGGAACGATTACCTACCTTCTCTATGGCTGTTCTCAACGCATACTACAATCAACCGAAATATCTCACGGCCGAGCTTTCGGGAAACTCGTTTTTATATGATCAGAAGGTTATTCCGCTTTACGATGCAACATCGTTCCTCATTAACTACTACGGACCTGACAGTACCTTCCCGCGTGTTGATATCGTTGATGTTCTCGATGACAGTACACTGACGACCGTCGATGAAGAAACGTACGGATCGGAGATTAATTCTTTCACTAATCCGGAGTACGGTGTTTTATACGACAGTATATTTGCAAATAAAATCGTGATAGTCGGCTCAACGGATCCCGAAGATAAAGATCTCTTCCTTGCCACGCCGAGTAAAAAGAGAGTCGAAGACAGGATGATGTATGGCGTAGAAATTCACGCGAATGTCATTCAGAGCATCATTGACGGCAATTTCATCAGGCGTCAGCCGTTACTGCTGACGTTTTTTACCGTATTCGGCCTCTGTCTATTTACATACGTCCTCACTGCCGGTCTCAAATCCATCCGAACACAGTACAGCGCTCTCATCGAAGTACTTGGAGTTGCTCTTATCCTCTCGGAGCTTTTCATTATTTACTGGGCATCGATTCAGTTTTTTCAGAAAGAAAATTACCTGACAGATATGACGAGCCCGGCTCTTGCGGTGATTCTGAGCTACGTGAGCAGTACCGTATACAGTTACGTTTCAGAGAGAAGACAAAAAATTCTAATAAAAGGAATGTTCAGTCAGTACGTTAATCCCACTAT
>CAYGXH010000254.1:0-4940 GCA_964353675.1 uncultured Chlorobiaceae bacterium | reverse complement strand
TCAGCAATGCACAGAAGACGGCTATCAGGATTGTCCATGGGAACGTGCCGAATGGATGGGGGATGGTGCAGTTATTGAATATCCACTAACCCGTGTTGCATTTATTGGCGAAGACAAAGTAATGAGCGATCCCCGGCTTATTAAGAAACTGCTAAATGATATTGCTTTAAGCCAGGATAGCGCAGGAAGATTGAAAGCCCATCATCCGTCGGATCGTTTTGATATTCATGGTTATATAGAGGATTATTCTTGTCTCTGGGTACAGGCATTGAAAGATTATTATGAATACACAGCGGATTCAGGCTTTATTAAAGAAATGTTTCCGGTTATGCAAAGGTTACTCGATTGGTTTTTGGAGCAAAGAACGATTATCGGACTTATCAAAGGGCGCGAGTTTGTGATGGTAGATAATCCCCTTTGTTATCAAATTTGTGTGGGTGCGACGCTGAACGCTTTTGTCTATAAAGCTCTCGTTGACGCTTCATTTTTAGCCGGCACAATTCAAAATCATGATGCTGAAAAATATTACACGAGACATGCAGTGAATCTGAGCATGTCATTCAATACCCATCTATGGAATGCAGAGGAAAAAACATACAATGACTCGACTGATGGCAACCCAAGTCTTCACGCCGCGCTGATATCATTAGACAGAGGCATTGTCCCGGGCGACAGAATCCCCCTCGTAAGAAAATGGTTACTGGAAAGATACGCCAGCGCATCAGAGTCTTTTTCCGTATACACGCATTTCTGGTTATTGAAATTTCTATTTGATGAAAACACTGATGAAGATAAAATAAATGCACTTCAACTGATTAAAAAACGTTACGCAGCAACTTACAATAATGAGAATATTGGATTTACATCAGGAGAGAGTTTTCAATTAGAAAGGCCTTTTCACAATTTTGGTTCTTCGGCAGCTTATTTTTTGAGCTCTAATGTACTGGGGGTAACTATTAAACTGCCTTTGAGCGAGAATACGATAATGATCAGACCTCAGTTGGGTGATCTGAAGTATGCAAAAGGAACGGTGGTAACAGAGCATGGCATGGTTCCGGTTTCATGGAGGAAAGAATCGAATGAACTGTTATTTACGGTGATAATTCCCGAGACAAAAAAAGCTGTTCTTTCTCTGCCTTTAATGTCGCCAAAATCATTGTTGGTGATAGACGGCAAAAAGAAACCATTTGTGAAGGATGACAATCGGGCAGTTATTGAATTATCAGGAGGTCATTATACCGGAAAGATTATTACCCAGATGGATTCCATGAAACAATAAAAATATTTCAATTTACCGTTCTTAATGTTCACAGTTCGAAAAGTCGCTTATACTCAGCCTGTATTGTGTCTTCCATCCAATTATATAATTTATTTATATCCGCACCGATCTTACCGTCCCTTCTCCAGATTTCAAGACGTTTATTCGACTCTTCAAACATTCTGTCATCAGGGGATTTTAACTGCTGTAATATTCCCGTTCCGTCGGAATTAATTAAGGTGGCTAGGTTGATATACAGTACCGTATGAACCAATATCAGTGATGTGTTTAGAATTGATTCGTTACCGTATCCAGATCACATAGTATTTGGCATATTTCATTGAATTTAGGTAGTTTATTTTACACTATTCACTGTGATAATTTTGATAATCGGAATTAAAACTTAAGCGAGAATATCTGAATGACAGGAGATAAAATGGTAAATAAATATAATAAACTTCGATTATTGTTGATGCTGTCAATTTGCGAACTATTTTGCTATCCATCCAGTACAGTCTTCCCTCAGGGTAAACAGGACTCTAAAATTGTATTTCTTCATTTGAGGATGAAGGATGGTGTGATAACGCTTGTGAATACGGCAATACGTTCGGGCTATCTTAAGCCTCAACGTATTTCAGGCGCAAAAGGAGATATTCTCTATGATGCTTCAAATATATCTAATAACACACTATGGCAAGGAGTGATCGATAATCC
This sequence comes from uncultured Chlorobiaceae bacterium, assembly GCA_964353675.1. GTDB lineage: Bacteria > Bacteroidota > Ignavibacteria > UBA10030 > SZUA-254 > CAYGXH01. The sequence continues at coordinate 2,968 of CAYGXH010000254.1, read as the reverse complement.
TTCCCGTCGTCGCTTGGAATATCAGGATCCCGATAATCCTGGGAAAATTCTCAGTAAAATTATTGACCAGAACGATGTGGATTTCACTATACGGATTCCTTATGACCCGGGTATCAAAACCATCTCATTTTATTCTTTGAACGAATCTGTTGAATCATTAAAAGTCAAGCAGCCTTCCTCAGTCCCTATTGGTAAAATCGAACTCCAATTAGAAAAACTGGAGGACCGGCGATGAAAAACATTCGGCATTATTTTACTATAATCGTTTTTCTTATTGTGTTGTGCTCTCAATTTGCGCTCGCACAGGCAACGCTAACCCAAGTATTGAACAATGGTCTGTCCAGCAACAGAATCAACGTTGTCTTCTTACCAGATGGGTATACTGCATCTGAACTGCCTAAATTTCTTAGTACAGATGTCTATTTAATGATGAACAGTTTCTTCAACAACCTTCCGTTTAATGAATATAAAACTTATTACAATGTATATGCTATCTCGGTCGCGTCGAATGAATCGGGATCTGACCATCCTTCATAGGGCATTTATCGTGATACATATTTCAGTTCTACATTCGAAACCGCCGGAATTGCAAGGTTACTGACGCTTTCGGGAAACGGTTATTGGCGTGCCGATTCTCTCCTCCAGGAATTTGTGCCCGATTATGATTTAGTTGTAGTGATAGTTAATGATCCGACTTATGGTGGTTCTGGAGGCGGTATAGCGGTTACATCAATTCATAGCGCCGTTCCTGAAGTGGTTGTTCATGAGATGGGGCATTCCTTCGGGAGTCTTGCTGATGAATACGATACTTACACTCCCGGCTATTCAGGGCATGAAGGACCCAATACAACGGCAGAAACACGGCGTGATTTTATACGATGGCATAACTGGATTCTCGATGCTACACCAATCCCCACGCCCCCGATTTCTGAATATGCAGACGATGTTGGACTTTTTGAAGGAGCTTGCTATGAGCTTCACGGGTGGTACCGTCCAAAGTTAAATTGTAAAATGCGCTCTCTTGGACCCCCATTTTGCGAGGTGTGCAGCGAACAACTGTTAAAGTCGCAGAATATGAGATTGACTCAAATCGATTCATCCTATCCGGCGCACGCACCTATTCCCCTTGTTAACACTCAATCGACAACTTTGGGTGTAGTACCGCTCGTTCCGGTTTCGCATACATTGAATGTGCGCTGGTACGTGAACGGATTATTCTCTCCCGCTGATACAGCACCCGCGTTCTCTACAACCGGAAGAGAACTTGGCAATGGATCATGGACAATAAAGTGCAAGGTAATTGATAATACAAACCTTGTGCGGAATGATCCCTATCGCTATCTGCAGGATTCATTAAGCTGGACTATCACAGTATCGGGTGTTACTTTCTCTCCGCCTGTCCTTGATGCGCCAGATGCTGGTGCATCCAATATACTATTGAATACAATTTTTAGCTGGCATCCCGTTACAGGCGCAACCTCATACCGGTTACAGGTCGCCGCGAACGCCGATTTCTCTGAAACAATATTTTATCAGGTGAACATAACTGACACGTCTTATACCGTTTCACTGCCGAATTCCGGTCAATATTACTGGCGTGTTGCCTCTGAAGATCTCGGAGGCCATAGCGCCTATTCCGCTCCGAGAAGTTTTTTCACAATCTTATCAATGCCATCCCTGGAGGTACCTCCAAATCACTCAATAGACCAATTGATACCGCTCAATTTTAAATGGCGAACGATTGGAGGAGCATTGTCGTATCGGCTGCAGGTAGCATCCGATTCATTATTTATTTCAATGATAAAAGATACATCAGATATTACCGACACTCTGTGCAATTTGGGTGGCCTGGCTCATCTCCAGAAATACTATTGGCATATTCGTGCAATCAATCCGGGTGATACAAGCGTATATTCAGCGACGTGGTCATTCACAACAATTTATCCGCCACCTCCACCGCCTGTACTTAATTTGCCCTCAGATAAAGCAGCGGGCTTGCAGGTCCCATCGGTATTTAGCTGGCATTTTGCATTAACAGCTACGAATTACAGAATATGTATCGCTACCGATAGTCTTTTTTCCAATATAGTGGTAAATACTTCTCAAATTGCCGATACAATGGTTGTTATTGGTGCGCTAAATTATAAAACGACATATTTCTGGTATGTTGAACCGAGTAACGCCGCTGGACCAGGCGCTTTATCAAATATCTGGAAATTTACTACAGATATTCAACGGCCTGCCCAGGCAAGTCCATCTGATGGCGCGGTCGATCAGCCACTGCGAGTGTACTTCATTTGGAGGTCTGTAACTAATGCGGTTAAATATAGGCTCCAAATCGCAACTGATAGCTCATTCAGTAATATTTTCTATGATGATTCTACAATAACTGGAACAGCTAGATGGGTAAGCGGATTGAATATTGCAACTACATATTATTGGAGAGTAAGATCGATCAATACCATCCACGATACTGTGTGGTCTTTATCAATTTACCATTTCAGTACAATCCTTGAAATTGCTATCGAGTCAGATATCTCGGTTGAAAATCTCTGGAACCTTGTTTCCGTTCCTCTCAGGGTAGATGATCATTCTGTGTATTCGTTGTTTCCGGGGGCATCGACGGGTGCGTATTCTTACTCGGGGAGTTATATCGAGCAGACAACGCTGGAAAATAGTGTAGGCTACTGGATTAAATTTGGCTCGGCGAAAACAATTACTCAAATAGGATACCAGCGACTGGATGATACGATTACTGTTGTCGAAGGATGGAATCTGATCGGTTCATTAACAAATCCGATCCCGGTTACAACAATACAAAGTGATAGTGATACAATGAGTTTGAGTAATTTCTTTGGGTATGATGGCAGCTACTTTAGTACCGATACTCTTTATCCGGGGAGAAGGAATTGGGTGAAAGCGGATAAGGGTGAAACACTATTTATATTCATGCTTGCACCCTTCGACG